>CALDQI010000423.1:0-2517 GCA_937911635.1 uncultured Pseudomonadota bacterium
CAATCCATAGAATCGTTCGGTACCTTGGAGAACGCCTCGACAAAAACTGATGCCGGCATGGGAGAACAAAATCACAATAAAAGGCAAGACGCCCGACGCTTTGATAGAACGTAAAGAGGAGGAGTATTGTTCAGGTAGAGCAAAGGGAAGAATCGAAAGCAAACCCACTACACATGCCGCAATCATAAAGTCATGTGAACCGATGATTTTGTTCTCGGCTGCAATCCTTCTGGCAATCACAGTTTGCAAGGCAATACCGACTGTGCTGAATACGGTGAAAATACCCAATCCCGCATTGAACAGAGTCAAGGGTTCCGGTTTTAAGGCGTTCCCCAGCATCACAATGAATGCGAAGGTGAACACAAACATCGGAATGTCGAGAATAATGTACACCGTCTTTTGATGGTGTTCTATGTAATGCTTGATTTTAGCAATCATCAGATAATCCGAATGTTTAAGAATAAAGTTTGTGAAGTTGGAATTGTGCTGTTTGGATACCAATTTCTTTGATAAGATGCCTTGATTAAATATGGAATCTTATATTCATACCAACGGTTCTGTTCTTGAGTCTTCAACATAACCCCATTTGCATAAGACAGACCGATTTCAGCTGCGTTGGTTTGTTCCAGTTCATATTGAGGAGAGCGTGCAATGGTATAGCTTGAAAAGGGTACAAAGTGTTCTAAGATGGCATTGGATGTAAGACTTCCCATGATCACATGACCCAAGGCCGAGCCTACTTTTGGTAGTCCCGTTATGTATTCTGATTTGTATAAGATAGACGGTTTGATTTTCCAAATACTGGTTCCAAGAGCTGTCTCTGTGATGATACTCGTAAATTTATCGCCGCTTGGAAGTTTATCTGTTCGATATGTCGCTGAGGTAAAAGCGGATTGCGTGCCGGCAGAGCGTGCAGCGCTTAGAGTTCCAACGAAGAACTCAGTAGGGAGTCCATACTTGTCCAGACGCTGAACACCATAGGCTGTATCCCCAGCAACCGTTACCGAAGTTCTTGACGGAGTGAACTCGACCCTGAGGCTCCCCATTGGAAAAGGGCGTGCCTTCGTTTCAGAAAACTTTTCATTTTCCAATAAATATTTGAACGATGGATATATATGGGTTGTCCCCATTTTCTTGACCAAAGTATGGTGTCCCTGGATTTCCATTAGATTTGCGACAACATCCAGTGAATTAGATGAGTTGACGTGTGTAAAATTGAACCACAAGGCTGGCAGCTCTGGTGCAAACAATCCGATTTGTTGTTTGAACACCTTCTGATCAATTTGAAAGCCTGCCAGTGGAGCATCTGAGAATGCAGACTCTCTCACCAACATCATGGCATTGGGACGCACGCTTAATTGGGTAAAGTCTACGAGTGTACCCATCCACGAGACGGGTCGATACCCAAAAACACCAAGACTGCTTGATTTTGTGGTCGGAATCAAATCTTTGAATCCAATCATTTTGGGGACACTTTGTGCTTCCCAGTACCTAGATTGTGCAGGGGCGCGATTCCTCATAAAGGTTTGGGTTAATGATTGAAGCAGATAAGGGTTGTTTGGCTGTAATTCTAGAGCCCGTTTGAATGCAATCTCGGCGTTGTAATAGTCCTTCATTTCAAGATATAGAAATCCCAATAGATTGTACGTTGAGAAGTAGTAGGGGACTTGCAAGGTTAACTTCAGTAGAGACTTTTCTGCCATCTCAATCTGACCCATGCTGAAGTACATGCTACCAACGTCTATTTGCCACTGTACTTGAGGCCAAAAGTCCTCTGGCTCTTGTTCTACCAACAATGTAAGCGCTTTTTGATAGGCATCTTGTGCACCGTCCGGATCCTTTTGGGACATCAAAAATCCAGCGTATTGCTTCCAAACATTTACATCTTCTGGGAAGTCTTCCAGCAACTCTTCAAATAATACAGCGGTCGTTTCATAATCTTTGACGCTTTTATACAGCAGAGCAATCTCGAGTTGATAGGCTGAAACCTCGGGAAATTTGTTTGTGAGTATTTTCCACGATTTAAGGGACGATTCAAAATCATCGGCCTGTTGATGGTACATAGCTTCGATAGGAACCAATGCGTCGGGTAGTTCTCCAATTGTTTTTGGTCCATCTGGGGTGGTCTGAATAGACTGCTCTTTAATTGCATTGAGGATATTCGCTATATCATCCCATCGTCCCAATTCCATTAATGACTTCACCATCAACTCTGAAAGACCACTCTGATAAATGTGGTCTTTTCCAACGTTCAATTCCAGTAACTCCATTATTTCTGGGGCCCTATGTTCGCTCAGCATTACTTCAGACCACACTTGGTATATACCCATGTTGGTGGGATCTTTTGAAAGGGCACCGCGCATGATTGTATCTGTACGGTGAGACTCTCCAATCGTAGAGACGAAGAAACCAAGATTAATGGAATTTCGACTGTCAGGATTGGCAAAGTAAACCTCTCTATATAAATCGACAGCTTCGTAGGTCTGTCCGGCTACGTACATGCGACCGGCAAGTGCA
>CALDQI010000424.1:0-6517 GCA_937911635.1 uncultured Pseudomonadota bacterium
AAGTTCTTTGCAGCGATGAAACGACGAAGTTCCAACAAGATCTCACGGTTCGCAGCAGCTGTAAATACGCCTTCTTCACGAAGCAAACGCATTGTTGCTTGTTCGTGCTTGGTGTACTTACCATCTTTGAAGATAGCAGCCACGAAGTCATCTGCTTGACGTGCAGTGATTTGACCTTTCTTGTTTTTGAGCTCATTGTAAGCAGACATCAAAGTAACTGATGGGGTGATTTCAACAGCGGTATCATCACTCTTTACAGTTTCACTCTTTTCAGCAGCTTCAGTGATCGCTTTGGTCTTCTCTTCAACCTTCTTTGCATTCGCCTCTTCATCGCCAGCCAAAGCAGCATCAATCTTCGCTTCTGCGTCTTCAGTAACATTGAAAGTTTGCATACAATATTGAATTGTACGAAGAGCATTTTGACTCATACCTTTTCCAATACCAGCCATTTCAATAATTGAGTCTGCTTCTGTAGCATCGACAACACCGTCTTCAATGATGTAGTGAGTATCAGTCTCAACAAGTTGAATAGCTGTAGAGAAAACATCGATGATCTGACCGTCAAGAGTCATACCATTTGTGTAGTTTGAAATCTCGTCTTGGATGTAGTTTTTGATATCATCACTCATATCAGCATTGCGATACAAGTTTGCCATGGTTTCTTTTTCTTGTTCTGAGTATTGGAAGTCTGCGAACAAAATATCTAAGATTCGGTCTGCAGTTGCTCTATCCACGGATTTACCTTGGAAAGAACCATCGAAAAGGTCTGCAATAGCTTTAACTGCCTTCTTTGCAACCCATGCTTTATGTACACCAGCGACACGATTTGAAGCAATCTTTGATTTCAAAGACTTCTTGGCTTCGTCAGTAATACGCTCACCATCATAAATGAACTGTACTGTGAAACGGTAGGATTCAGTATAGCCATTCTTTACGATCAACGCGAATACTGCGTCAGTTTGTGCTGTTCCAATTTCACCATCGTCGCGGCCGACTATGTCCATTATTGTATCGTCCAACTTAGCCAACTTTTCAGCTTGTGCTCGCTCTGATTCTGCTTCACGGTGGAATTGCAATGGAAGGTTACTGAGCAAGCGACCCAAGAACTTTTCTGTTCCTCGTGAGAACCAAAGGTCTTCATTATCGCGACGTGCTTGTAAGTAATCTTTCTCATCAGGAGAATATGCACCATCAGCGGCGATTGCATCTACTAATTCTTCAGCAACGGCACGAGTTATACGTTGGTTATTTTTTCTTAAGATTTTTTTCAAAACGTCTCTATCTTTAGCCATGATATTTTCCTGTTTTTAAGGGGGGGATAAAGTGACCAGTCTATCTGGTTAAGAGAGTTTAATCTTCGAGAGAATAATGTCAATAACTATCCTAATATTTTTCGTCTAGAAGGGTCAAAAAGTATACTTATCGAGTCAATTTATTGACGTGTAAATATTTTAAAGGAGATCAAATCTTGAGTATCTACATATTTGGGTTCGATAAACCCCTTTTAATTCAAAGAGCCTACCCATAACTGATTGAGAACATCAAATATAACTATGCCAAATACGGGTTGAGAAACTCTCGAGCAATCCCTATTGATTCTCTGGTGTTCAACACCGCGTGCGACCAATATTTTGGTACATACAAAACATCACCTGATCTCTGAGTGCACTCAAGAACCTGCATGGAAGGATACTGTTTATCCACCCACTGCCGTATTGGCATCGCACTATAGGCACCTTGAAATGGGGGCATTAAGAACCATCGTTTTTCACCGTACACCAAACAGTTCCACGCATCCGTGTGCAGATGCATTGGGGCCCCTGTACCGGCAGCACCTTGATAAAACTGTGTGTGCAACTCCACAAGGTTTGAAAAATAGCCTAACTTAGGAATATCATTTAATAGCAGCTGATGTTGTTTGGGGTGTAATTGTACAAACACATACTCCTTTCCAGTCGAGCGATATTCTGCGAATGTTTTTATTCCACCTTCTCTACCCAAAGACCTCGCATATGGAATGTCACCAACTTCTACTGGAAGCATGGAAAATCGACGCTCAAACTGCTCACGTTTCCACTTCTTTTGAAGCACCTCAACATTCGGCACACCGCGAATCAGAACGGGTTTGGCACACGAAGCATAGCATTTCTGAAATTGTTGCCACGATAACTCATGATAATCCACCACATCAACTTCCTGCTTTTCTGTTCGGTAATCGGTGAGATAAGTGGGGTCCCATTCGCCGTTATCATCTGGGTAAGGAATCGTCTTTGAAGAGTGTACACGCTGTTTTTTCCACACCTCTATATCTTTGTACGTTCGGCCAAAACCATCCTTTATATGCTCAAACTGCGATGGAACCTCGACTGATTCCAGAGCGATCTGAAGATTGAATACAGCCATAATATGAAGCGGTGTACGGGACCAGTTGTCTTTCATAGCCAACGTTTTGGGATTGCGTTGACAAATCGTTTGAAAGAGTGGAACGTGACCATTTAAGACCGATTCGTGAATCAAGAAACGAACCAACTTTGGCAACTTAGGATGTATTGCTATTTGATATGGTGTGTGCACATCCACATCTCGTAAATCAGGATAAGACAGTCGATTAACAGACTGAATTAAGTTTGGGATGGACACCTGATCTAGATGCTCCCCCGATATGGAGTGTAATATCGAACGGTAGTCAAAATGGGCCCTCCGGTCCTGAATCACTCTCTCTACCGAATTTTTATTTACCTGTACATTCAACGCGGCTTTAACGAGTGCTCCAAAGAATCCTGCTAGTTGTATTGAGATCCAAACGCTGGGTTGAACTGGCAGATTGAGCACCGAATACAACTCCACAAATCGGAAACGTAAAAGATAAAGCCAAACTGGTTTACGACTGATCAATCCATCTGTGGTATGCCCTCGCTCTAACATGGTCCGCATCAATAGAACAAAGCGCTCCTGCCATCTGACTGAAATAGCGACTTTACGTTGCAAATAAAACAACATTAAAGCAGTGGGTAAACGTTCATTTTGGTCCGTCGTTGGGATTAAAGTCAGGGCTTTATCAGTCCAGACAAAGTCTGGGTCACTTTGTAGACAGTCTACCCAGTTTACTATTGGCTCGTTGGATGGGATGGTCACAGAGTCTCCTTATGCAGTATCAGCCTAGGACTGTACATAGGTTCTACAACATCCAATCAAATTCAGCAAGCAGATGCCTTAGTTCAATACAAAACTCCGTATAGACTGTTCAACATCATGAGTTGTACTTGGACTACAACACAGTAATCCGAAACCATTCTCTCGATGAAATTGTTTATTGAACCAAAGTCTTGAACCCTCAGTTTTTTTGGGGACAAGCAGAAGGCAACCCTCTGGGTCCTGTTGTAGTGTTGGTATCTTCAGCGAAGCAACATAGGAGAATGCAGATGAAAATGCGTCCAATACATTCATCCTTGTACTTCTATACTTGGCATCCAGTATCAACCATCGACCTCTGTATTGCAATACAAAATCTGGACGTTGTTCTCCCACAAGAGAGTAGGGTCGTAAACTATTGATTTGATGCTCCCAATAGGGTACAAATCGAGGATTGTAATGCAACTGCAATTCTTCCGAACCCATCCTCCAACAGATTTTACTCCCCCACCTCAAAGGGTCTTCAGGCTGAACGATTGGCTTGGATTCACACACGATTGTACAGCAATCAATGATCTGCTGAAAACACCACAACTCATATATTCCAAAGGAATTTCGACCGGAAACTGGAAACTGACCAGAGTGAAGAGAAAATGTCGGTGATAGAATTTGTTGAACAAGTTGCCCTATCTGCACGAGTTCGGGATCAATACTTTCCACCGTTTCCACCTCACGTAACTCTACGCTTCTACGTTGGAACAGTGGTGGACGACGCAAGGCTTCTTCCAGTCGAGTATACAGATAAGATAGTTCGTCCGCCCTGTTGTCACGCCAAGTATTGGTCGATGTTGTTTTCAATTCACCGATGACACGCCTCAAAGCACACTGCACCTGAAAAACCCAGTATTGTACCTGATACAACTCTCGATGAGCGTCCTGTGCTCGTTGTCTGGCTACGGTTACGTACAGTGGTCGACCACTCTCCTCCTTAATCCATCGCTGAACCCTGGTATCAGACTGATGATGACACACCCCTAAAGGGCTCATCGTTTGAATATTCACTGACCCATCCATCTCTGGTCTGTGTAACCATGACTCTATGGCATCGATACGGTCGCAAAATTGTCTGATCAAGCAAAATATGGCTTCAACACACAGAACGTTGTACCCATCACCAAACAAAACGGAACCGAGACGCACCCCTGTTGTCCCGACCAAAGCGCCCTTCCAATTCGCGATATCCGCCAGCATTTGTTCCCATTGAGCACGCTCATCTATCTTGTTTGGATCTGGATCGATCCAAACGGACTCTCGATGATGCTTCTGTGTACTCCACCACTCAATCTCTGTCTGTCCAACAGCAAAGGGTGTCTCAAGAAGCCAACCTCCTTGAACTCGTTCCAACTCAGCACCCAAAAATAAGACCCTATCAGCCTGCATACGAAGTATGTAGCTGTGAAACTCAAACAACCTAAACGGGGATATCAAATCCACCGTACCATTCAACTCACAAATATTCAGTGCCAATAGCGCACCATACCAAAATTTTGCACTTGGGATCTGAGTCGATCTGCTTTTGACATACACAACGGCGCATCGTATCGTTGACACCATTCTTCCAGACGATCAAACACATCTGTGGTCAGTAGGGACCGGTCCCCTTTAATTTTTGGAAAAACTTTAGACAATACGACTTCATCAAGCAACTGATGTACATCAACCTTCATCACAAGCCCAGTCTGAATGTATGAAACCATCGCCTGCAAAGTACGATATCCAAAGTGACAGTACAATGGTCGTAAAAGTTGATACAACTCAGATAAAGCCTCAGATAAGATTGACGGCAGATCTTGTCGTTGTGCAAACCAACCGTCAACGTCTATATCCCACAGCTCGATACTGTGTGCGCGATCGAGAATCTTGTCTGCTGGAAGATGTGCGCCAGCTTCAAAATTCATGGTACCCGCAATCCAGATATTCCTTGGCCATTCTGACAATTGACTCGGTACACCAGATATGGACTCTGACTGCTGGTGAAACACCAACGGGGATCCGACTTCAAATGTAGAAATCAGAGGTGCAAGATAGTGCTCCATCTTCGATAAATTGGTTTCATCAAGGAGTACAAAATACGGCAAATGAGGATTCTGATGCGCTTCTAGAAGAAGTGCCGTCAACAAACCGCGGATAAACACCGGTGGATTTGCAAACGTATTGACATACCCAAACAAGGGTGCTGGGTCTCGGAAATTGGTTTGTATGGGAATCATTAAACGATGTTTCTGAACAGACAGCCCATGCAAAGTAAGGATGGCTTCAGCATAATCCCAGACCAAATTGGACTTTCCAACCCCTGTCAACCCCGACAGAAGTAAGAACCGATTCTCTGATGTTTCCCATGCCAGATGAATACGTCGGAGTATACCTTCATCTATAGACCAACTCGGATGCTGTGAACGAATCCGACTCACGATATCTGATAGCTGCAGAGTAGAGAGTTCGGTAAAGATAGACTCTTTATAGAATATGATGGTATCATTGGGTTCAGCATTCAGTAGGTGTTCACAATTCCACTCTCGACACCATTGAGCAAACCGCGTTTCCAAAATGGGATCTTGAGAGCGTACGAGCCCCAATGACGTCAGCAACCCTTGCAGAGCCGCAAAATCCCCCTCTTCAACAGAGTTTTTCAATATCCAATCTCGACTGACCAAGCATTGCAATGGAAAGAAATCATGCTTTTGTGAATCGTAAAAGAATGTGCGATATCGTTGTACAATGTCCATAGAAATGGAATCAGACATGCGGGCCTGCAAAAACCTCTCTTGATTCTCTACAAACTCAGTATGCCCTTCAATCCATTGTACAGTCGGTGAAAAGAGAAGATCTTTCACTCCCATTGGTGGATTGGCTTTTCCCCACTCTGTTAAGTTCCAAGTTGCTTGACCCAAATTCTGAAAGTATACGGATTTTGCTCCCGAGTTCTCAGAATACCGCCGAAGCTCCGATCGCAAGGTTTGTACAGGTGTTTTCCCCGAAGATTGCCAGCCCAGACTTTCCATCTGTTCAAGTAACCTCGAAATGTGTAGGCTATCGGCTTGATAGAGTACACAGTACGCGGCCTTCCACAATGGTAAAGAGTCAAAAGTGGTCATAGTATCCTTTAGAGGTCACAGTAGAGTGTAACCAACATTAGGAGCTGACTCGAATCAAAGCTGTCATATTCTGCTCTTGAAATACGGAAGGAGTCTGTTCCTCGGACCAACTAAGACAGCAGCTCTTCTATTTTGTTCTCTAATGAGGATGGATTGGTCATGGGGGCAAATCGAGAGAGCGCGCGTCCTTGACGATCCACCAAAAACTTGGTGAAGTTCCATTTGATGGT
>CALDQI010000425.1:0-7076 GCA_937911635.1 uncultured Pseudomonadota bacterium
ACAATCCAGACGTCGATGAAGATGGTGTGTTGGACGGAATCGATCCAGACAATACCACTGATGATGCTGATGGTGATGGTGTTACCGATGCTGACGAACTGGACAATGGAACAGACCCAACAAATAGTGATTCTGATGATGACGGATTGTCTGATTCCGAAGAGCGTGAATTGGGAACAGACCCAATGGACAGTGATTCAGATGATGATGGCCTCTCAGACAAAGATGAATTAGAAGGTGGAACCAATCCAATAGACGCGGATTCCGATGACGACCGTCTGACCGATTCAGAAGAACTTGAGTATGGTACCGATCCCAACAATCCAGATTCAGATGGTGATGGTTTGTCGGATGGTCAAGAAGTTGAAAACGGAACCGATCCACTTGCTGTGGATGGTGGTGATGAAGAGAAGGAAGACGCAGCTTCTTGTTCTACGAGTACCAATCCAGCTGGTCTGTGGCCGATGGTGTTGATGGTATTCCCTTTCCTTCGACGAAGACGAAAATAAGAGACTCTAATTAAGAGGGGGGAGTGCTACCATCAACAGTTGATCAACTGTGCGAAGTAGTACTCCTTTGGTTTTCTATTCCTCTATTCCTTGTGCACAAAAAGGGTTGCCATCATGGTGCTGGTCCGGTCTAGAATCATGATTTGGTGGCAGATGAAAGCCAATTGAATCGAAGGTGATGGGGCTATCTTAGCAGGACTATTTATGATGGTCATACTGCGTGTATAAAGAAATTTGTCGAAAAATCTGTGGTTTTACACAGAAAGTCTTATAGTTCTATTGTTTATTATATATTTCTTGTGACTTGATAATTTGGGAGAATCTATGACAATGGGTAAATTTTTTACGGCATCGTTGGTGTCAGTACTGGTATTGGAATCCGTGGCTGAAGCAACATGTGGAGACACAACACTGGATAGTAACGAGGCTTGTGAAGATGGGAATCTCCTTAATGGAGACGGGTGTGACGACACTTGTGCCATCGAGGCAAATTGGGAATGCAATGCTGCCGAGTTCAACCTAGACTTCTCTGAAGTTCTTGGAGGCGGTACTCCACCATCATGGAGCGTTAGTTCAGACGGTCGTGTTTTGACTCAGGGGACGAACTCAGCACCAGGAATCTTTGTATCTACCCTACCAGCAGTTGGCGTTACTGCTGAGTTCACTATTGGGGTATTTGGAGACTATGACGATGACTACATTGGATGGGCTGTTGGATATGATCAAGGTGATGTGACGAATCCGAATGCCGAATGGATCCTGTTCGACTGGAACCAAGGGAGCAAGGGTGGTAACAATCCTGGTTTGGTAATGAGCAGAATTACAGGTGCTGCAAACAGTGTCGACTTTTGGGGCCATTCAAATGGCTTATCTGAAATTTCTCGTGGAGCTACTTTGGGTCAAACAGGTTGGTCTTTGGGCGTCAATCATCTCGTTGAAATGACCTACACAACTACACACGTTGAGGTTTATATTGATGGGGTACTTCAGTTTGATGAGACAGGTTTCTTCCCTCCAGGAAACTTTGCATTTTATACCCACTCACAAGGAGGAAACAGATTCGAACTTCTTGCACCTTCTTCGAGTCTATCGGTTTGCACCGAAATCGATACAGACAGTGACGGTATTTCTGACAATCTTGAACAGACATATGGCTCGGATCCCAACAGTGATGATTCAGATTCGGATGGTTTGGGTGACTTCGATGAGATCTACACCCACAGCACAGACCCATCAGACAGTGACTCCGACAATGATGGGATTGACGATGGCGATGAAATCAATCAATACGGTACAGACGCCAACAACTCCGATTCGGATGGCGACGGTCTGAGCGATGGGGATGAGGTCACTTTGGGTGCAGATCCCAACAATTCCGATTCAGATGGTGATGGCATCAATGATGGTGATGAAGTAGCAGCAGGTTTGGATCCCAATGATACGGATTATGATGGTGATGGATACGATGATGGAAGTGACAACTGTCCAGGTATTTCCAATTCAGGTCAGGAAGATTATGATATCGACGGGATTGGGGATGTTTGTGATGACGATGATGACAATGACAACCTCAGTGATGCTGATGAAGTGACCTATGGCTCGGATCCATTGGATTCAGACAGTGATGATGACGGTATTACCGATGGTGATGAAGTTGTAGGTGGAACGAATCCAACATCTTCGGACTCAGATGGTGATGGTGTCACTGACAACGATGAGTTGACAGGTGGAACCGATCCCTTGAATTCAGACTCTGATGGTGATGGTTTGAGTGACCTGGATGACGATGATGCGTTGAATCCAGACGTTGACAATGACGGTGTATTAGACGGGATTGACCCAGACAACACAACGGATGATGCTGATTCTGATGGCGTTACCGATGCTGATGAGCTGGCAAATGGAACCGATCCTGTTGATTCTGACTCAGATGATGATGGAATCATTGATGGGGATGAAGTAACTAGTGGAACTGATCCACTGAACTCGGATTCAGATGGTGATGGTTTAAGTGACTTGGATGACGATGATGCGTTGAATCCAGATGTTGACAATGACGGTGTATTGGACGGAATCGATCCAGACAACACGACAGATGATGCTGATGGTGACGGTGTTACCGATGCTGATGAGTTGGCTGGTCCAACCGACCCAACGGACAGTGATTCTGATGACGATGGAATCAACGATGGAGATGAACTTACTGGCGGGACTGATCCAGTAGACAGTGACTCTGACGATGACGGTATCAACGATGGTGACGAAGTTACTGGTGGTTCAGATCCATTGGACAGCGACTCAGATGATGACGGTATTATCGACGGAGATGAGGTTGTTGGAGGTTCAGACCCATTGGATTCAGACAGCGATGATGATGGTATCAACGACGGAGACGAAGTTACTGGTGGCACGGATCCTCTGGACAATGATTCAGATGATGATGGTATCATCGATGGTGACGAGGTCGTTGGCGGAACGGATCCGATTGATTCAGACAGTGACGACGATGGCATCACCGATGGAGACGAAGTTACTGGTGGCACGGATCCTGTTGATTCTGACTCAGATGATGATGGAATCACCGATGGAGATGAGCTGACAGGCGGGACTGATCCGACCGACAGTGATTCTGACGATGATGGATTGAACGATTTGGAAGACGATGATCCAAACAATCCAGACGTCGATGAAGATGGTGTGTTGGACGGAATCGATCCAGACAATACGACAGATGATGCCGATGGTGATGGTGTTACCGATGCAGATGAACTGGACAATGGAACAGACCCAACAAATAGTGACTCTGATGAAGATGGATTGTCTGATTCGGAAGAACGTGAACTGGGAACGGATCCAACTGACAGTGATTCAGATGATGATGGTCTATCAGACAAAGATGAAGTGGATGGTGGAACCAATCCAATAGACGTAGACTCTGATGATGATCGCCTTACGGACTCCGAAGAAATTGAATACGGTACCGATCCCAACAATCCAGATTCAGATGGTGATGGTTTGTCGGATGGTCGAGAGGTTGAAACCGGAACTGATCCACTCGCTGCAGATGTTCAGGAAGAGAAGGAAACAGCTTCTTGTTCTACTAGTACCAACCCAGCTGGTCTGTGGCCGATGGTGTTGATGGTATTCCCATTCCTTCGACGAAAGCGTAAGTAAAGGGTCAGGTCATGAGGAGATACTACATGGTATCTTTGCTGTAGTATCTCCACTATCCTCAACTCATCGGTTTGGAATCGAAATCCATTTTCCAAACCGATGGTACTGTGTTAAATCAAAATTGACGAGAATTGCGTTTCGAATAACTATTTGCTTCTTTCGCTAAGTGAGGTTTGCATGCGATTCAACTCAACATTTGTTTTTTTTGGTATCTTCTCTATCTCTTGTATCCAAAAACCTGTAAATAATACTCCAGACACTGGAGAGCCGGTCACCAGTGATACAGATGACAGTGATACAGGTTTATCAGACACAAACGAAGATTCCGACACCACTGATTCTGAAGATACGGATGACAGCGACACTCAGGATACGGATACTGATCCTGTTGATACAGAAGATACGGATCCGGCGGATACTGGCTCACCAGCAGAAGACCTATCAGTAGCTCTGGGCAATGGAATTGTGGTCGACTTTGAATTTATTCCTTCCGGGACAGAACCATTGCAGCGATACGATCTCGGTAACAACTACTTTATGATGAACACTGAGATTACCCAAGGGATGTATGTTGAATTGATGGGGTATGAGTCCTATTTGGGTGAAACTGCGAGCGTGGGGCAAGGAGTCAATTACCCTGCATATTACATTTCGTGGCATATGACGGCAGACTTTGCCAATACATTGACCGCCCTCTACAATACGAGCAACAATGCCGCGCTGAATGCTTGTTACAATTGCATCAATGCTGGGACTGTAAACGTTCAGTGTGTAAATTCGATGAATCCATATGAGTGCGATGGGTTTCGATTGCCGACGGAAGCAGAATGGGAATATGCGGCTCGTTCTGGTACCACGGCAGATTTTTGGACAGGGGAGGGAGCTGCATTGGGCGGCGACTATTCTGTGGATGATTGTAATGAGGTGACAATATCTGATGGAGCAGCCAATCCACCGCTGGCAGATTATGCGTGGTACTGTGGTAATTCCAATGGAACCAGTGAACCAGTCGGTCAGAAACTGCCCAATGGATACGGTTTGTATGACATGCATGGCAATGTTTGGGAGTGGACCGCCGATCAAGGTAGTTTCTCAAATGGGTGTACATTTCCCGATGATACGTTGGACCCTTATTGCACCAGTGGTGACAATAAAGTGATGCGGGGTGGGTATTGGAACAAGAGACCAGATTTTCTGAAATCTTCTTACACCATCAATGGATCGCCCGGCAGTAGAAACAAGTACATTGGAAGTCGACTGGTGCGGTTGGAGACCGTTTCCAACACCACAAGCAATGTCAGCCAGATTTGCGATGACACGTGTACATTCTCGAACGACAATGAATGCGATGATGGTGGAGTGAATTCACAATACTCTGCATGTGCCTTTGGTACAGATTGTAGTGATTGTGGAGTTCGGTCTGCTTGTGAAGATGTTTGTGCGGATGCCAATGATGGTGTGTGTGATGATGGTGGTCCCAACGATTCAACTCCCTATGACAGTCTGTGTGACCGCGGGACAGACTGTGCAGACTGTGGTTCTTATTGATAGATGAACAATTCATTAAGGCGTCCGTTTTGAATAAGAGTCAGAAGCGAAAACTCCACAAAGCAGTTCGACGAGTCCATCTGTATCTAGGACTGATACTAATTCCTTGGTTGTTTCTATATGGAGTAACAGCTTTGCTGTTCAACCACGGTATGTGGCTTACAGATAGAGAAGATGTTTCAATTCAGTCATCGCAGCCTTTACTAGAAGATGCCCACATCGCAGCGCAATTGGTTGCGGATGAACTTCAAGATCAAGGCCTGCAACTCGTCCCCGAATCGGCTCAGTGGATTGGTTCTGTGTCTCTCAAAGGTACAATGGATGGGTCCACCGTAAGAATTAGTCTGAATCCGGAAGGCTATGGTGGGATGTTGAGGACCAGACCAGAAGAAACACCAGAACCAGAATGGACCAAGGCGATAGACGATTGGTCATTGGTTGACGAAGAGCAGCAAGAAGAGCTCGAGCAGAATATTCAACAGATGATTCAGACAGTCAATCCAAATATCTCAGATGTTGAGGTAAATCGATATCCCAAGTTGCGTTTTCAAGTGGAGAAGGATTCTGAGATATACACTGTTGATGTCCGACACAAAAGGGGGTTGAGCTTATATGAAACCGAAGGTGCACAGAACCTAAGAACCAAGATGTTGCGCCTCCATACCATGCATGGTGATCCTGGATATACTGGTGCTAAGTGGGTGTGGGCTAGAATAGTGGATGTTGTCGGTGTTGCGATGATGGTCTGGGCGCTATCAGGAATTATAATGTGGTGGCAGATTAGAGCCACTCGAAATCAAGGCGCTTGTGCCATTGCTCTTGGAATTGTCATGATGGCAATCTTATCAATGACTCTGTGGACCATTTATGGTTACTGAAATTCATACACATAATATCGGAAAAAACATGTGGTTTTGTGTAGAAAGTTCTATAGTTTAATTGGATTTAAGATATTTCTTGTGGTTAGACTCTTTGGAGAATGTATGACAATGGTTAAATTTTTCACGGCATCGTTGGTGTCAGTATTGGTATTGGAATCTTCAGCGCACGCGGTTTGCGGTAATGGAGTACTGGACTCTGGTGAGGCTTGTGAAGATGGAAACACCACAAACGGTGATGGATGTGATGATACCTGCGCCATTGAAAGTGGATGGGATTGTACAGAAGCTGTCTTTGAACTCGATTTTTATGAGAACTACTCACCAGATGGGCATCCTTCACCAAGTTGGAGTTTAAGCTCGGACGGAAGAACCGTTGTTCAATCGCTCAATTCTCAGCCGAGCGTCTATGTCTCTACTTTACCCGCAACTGGGGTCACTGCAACGTTCACACTGCAGGTCAACTCTTCATCGGATGATGACTTCATTGGGTGGGCTGTCGGTTACAATCAAGGGGATTTCTTCAACGCAAACGCAGAGTGGATCTTGTTTGATTGGAAACAGTCGGATCAACCCAACAATTGCAGTCCATACGGAGGCGGTGGAGAAGACGGATTGGCTATGAGTCGTGTAACGGGGGCGTTAATCACTTCAGATCCATGGTGTCACAACGGAGCCATCCAAGAGATTGCCCGAGCGACCAACTTGGGGTCTACCGGTTGGAATGACTTCACAGTGTATACCATTACGATGATTTACAATACCTTCAATGTTCAGGTATTCGTTAACGGAACAGAAGAGTTTAATGAAGTAGGGTATTTCCCCGGTGGAACTTTCTCCTTCTATACCTATTCTCAAGAGCAAGGGGTATTTACCTTGGTCGATCCAGCGAGTGGACTCTTTGTCTGTTCTGAAGATGATACCGATGACGACGGTGTATCCGACAATACCGAGATTGAGTTGGGAA
>CALDQI010000426.1:0-2551 GCA_937911635.1 uncultured Pseudomonadota bacterium
AAACCGAGGTTTGGATAGCATCCCCGATGCAGCTTGGCACCAAGAGCTCAGAACCTCAAAGTCAAGGCTGACGATAACCGCCAAGCATTTGGGTTTACCTCACAAAAAATTGTTTACATCTCCATACGGGCGGGGCATGAAACGCATACACCCCATTGATCCTGAGTGCTTTTTGGCTCTAGTTGAATGGAAAAAAACTGGTATCCGTCTTAATCAGGATAATGATCCAACAGGTTTGATTGCTCACCAACGGTATGAATCAATTCTGATTACTCCAACACCACACCACCTCGCGTAAGTTAGGGTAAATGTTAGGATAAAGGTAAGTATATATCCGACTACCTCCTCGTAGTGTTGAGGCGGAACGACATGGTGGCCAAAAGAAACGATAGAGCAAACGAAGATGACTACGAATTCTATCGCGGGATGAAATTTGAATTTAGAGCGAATGGGGATGTGTTTTGGCGATCTCCAAAAGAGCAGAACATCTACATTCAGGTCAAGAAAGGTTTGGAGAAGATTGTGAAGAAACTATTGAAACTCCGCCCAAGTGGAGGTACATTTCGAATTACTGAGTCACGTGAAGTACTGCTCAAGTTGCAAGAACCACGGAAAGCAGATGATGGTAACGAATACAACCAATGGTACGCCCGATTTATTTGCAATTTTGAAAACGATTTAGTGTTCGATTCAACTAGCGGAGGGATCGACAACAACCCTGTCGGGTTGAGTGCTGGGGATCTTTGGACTGGTATATATGATGGCACAAGATTATCTTTCATAAGAGACACTAGGGGTATGAAAATCTGGTGGACCAGTTCCGAAGGCTCACTCAGTAGCTTACGTTATGCTGTAAAATCTCCTAAAATGCCAATTTCTATCGAGAGAGAACTCAGCTATTGGAAACCACTAGGGGGGCGATTTTGTATTACCCCTGATGGACATGTCATCACTTTGATAGATCCTAAACAGCGAGACGATAGACACAAGAATCAACTTGATGGGATGACGGATGCTCAATACCAACTCATTGATATTAAGGAAGAGAAAACACGAATGTTTGCAGTTTACATCGGAAAATGGGAATTTAATCAAGTATTTGAATTCAAAAAGCCTCGAGAGTATGGCGATAAGATTACCGAAACACGTCGAAAGGAACTATTATCGTTGCTTGGTGACTTTTCTTCCAATTCGAATAAGCCATCATCAAGCATGGTTCCAGAGGATGCCGATCCGCTCGTTCCGATGGTTGACGACTTTGAGGTACTAGAAGAGAATGAACGACAATTTTGGGAGGAGGAATAATCATGTTGTCAAAAGACAAGCCAAAGCCTGAATTGATAAAAGAACCAACGACGGTTCCATTCACGGATGGAGAGATGGTACAGGTAATGCCGGGAGATGTCTGGCCCGCACCTTATAGAGGATCCAAATACACAATTAGGTTGCGAAAACGCCAAGATGGAAGCCATCAGCACCAATTGCTGTGGACACGACAGGAAGCACTTTACAACAGATCTTTGTTCCCCGGTCTCAAACCAGCACTAGTAGACATCAAAGGCAATAACTTTG
The DNA here is from genome assembly GCA_937911635.1 of uncultured Pseudomonadota bacterium. Classification (GTDB taxonomy): domain Bacteria; phylum Myxococcota_A; class UBA796; order UBA796; family UBA796; genus CAJWHX01. Next base: position 1,573 of record CALDQI010000426.1, read on the forward strand.
GCGGCAGCATTCGAATTACGGCTTGGAGAGAGGTATTGTGCAAAAAGTATGACTCTTCCACAGATCGATGGATTCCACATTATGTTGGGAAGCTAAAAGGCAGTATCGATTTCGCAGGATTTGACCTTGATCCAGAAACAGAAACCGGACAGTTTTGGCGTGGATTCCACTTCAAACATGGAGAAACATGGTCTGTTTGGGTGCGTTCCGGTAGCGAGAATTATCTGTACTGGAGTCGCAAGGGTACGTATTTCCGTTCATTGGATGAACATCCTGAATTAGTCGGGAAAATTAAGGATATAAGACCCAGAGGTGGAAGGTGTTACATCACTGAACATGGACATGTTTGGATGAATATGCCCACTGGAGAAGAAAGCATGAATTGGTCAACAAGATTGAGAAATCTGATTACAAAAGACACCAATGAATTTCAAGACCCAAAATGGGACGATTTAATTGAATCAATATCGGAACGATACACGGTAACTAAGACGAGGCCAATTTACGTTGGAAAGATTAGTGATTTTGACAATGGTATACCTCCGAGGACATATTTCTCAAGCTCCGCATTCAAAAATGGAAGTAAAAATGAAGATGAGGATGATGAGGATGGTTTCGCGAGTAGAGGATACAAAAACATGAGGAGGGACTGAACATGAGACGATATCCCTCATTCTCTCCTGTCCCCATTCACAATTCAGATGAGAAAAAAAAGTCACAGTATTGGCAAATTCTGAATTGCGCTCGACCCGATGAAAATGGCGATCCACGAACAAGAGCTGAAATTCGAGCATCTTTTCAGGACCCAATCAATGGTCTATTCAAAGTTAGTGAGGAGGGTAATGTTGGGCATCGTATGGCCAACGACCTGCTCAGTATTACCATTGCATTGGGGCTATTAGATGGCAATGGTGTAGGTGACAATCAAGTTATCTCTTGGACATCTCATACTGAGAGTTACATGACAGACAAATTGAAT
>CALDQI010000427.1:0-9271 GCA_937911635.1 uncultured Pseudomonadota bacterium
ACTTATTTGGGTCGCAATAGGGTAATACTCCAGTTTCCAAACCCCAAGTAATAGCTCATTGATTCGGATCTCAATGGTTAAATTGGATGGGTCAACTCTTCCGAAAATACTGTACCACTTCCCTTTGATTGCCGGGAGTTCTCCAGGACCACTAACCAATTGATGCGGTACGGTAGATCCAAATTTAATCGTATCTCCAGCATTATGCATAGACAAATGTATGGGGGTGTCATTGTATCCTGAACGCTCTGACAAAAATCGAAAATAATGTGACTGTCTATCCCCTTCACTGCGATATCCATCCACAACGATCGTATACATTCTAGCATTCGGACAAGGATGCCTTAACCACAGGATATTCCAATCGGAGGTTTGCTTCCAAGCTGTATAACCATTGAATGTTGCGACACCTTGTGTGTTCCATGCACCATGTTGAATCCGTCCATGCTCCATAGTCTGATTCAGTAAAAGCCAAGGAAAGAAGTTTGATGCACAAATGTACAATTCTTTGTAAACCCAAATTTTACAGTGTGGATGCAGATACTTCTGTACTGTATGTGCACAGGCGATTGGATCTGCCGCACCCAATACGAAAAGGTTCTCAAGTGAAGCCCACCGTTCAGGATTGCTACTACACCATCCTTCAAGAAGTTCTGGATACAAATCACCAAATCCCAAAGTTAGTTCACCACTAGATAGAATCGAGCAATTATCAAAAACTTCTGCATAATCGACAAAACTCTTTAAGAGCGACAACCCTTGAATACGATAGGCTTCATCTACATGTCCTAGTAAATCACGTAATTTATCAATGTGTTCTTGATTCATTTAGTTTCTCCAAGTCTACAAACAAACGATGTCGACGGATGTATTCTAACACGCCTATATCTAGCGTCGATTGTAGCTGTTGAGTACAAGTTTCATCCATTTGCTGAAAGACACTTCGAACCTTAGTGGAAGAATAGAAGGCTTCAGGACTTTGATCGGGTTCTAAATACCGTACCAGTTCACCGATGCTCACACCGGGGATGACATCACCAACGCGTGGAACCACTACGAGACCCATCCGATCATGACCAAAGCCATACTCACAATTTCGAGCGTGATCGCTTCCGCATACATAAAAGACGACCATCTTTGGATCAACCTGCTGCACGCGCAAGAGTAAACTCTCAATCACCTCAGGATAGTCAGGCCAATACCCATGCTGTACAGATTCCCATCGTCCAACTTGAAGCCAAGGATGGTCTTGGAGAGCCAACTCTGCCATAGCGATACGATGAGTGGCTGAGACTACATCCAAGTCTCCCAAACGCCCCCGATTCTGTTTGTAATCCAAATACAAATCATGAGATGGAGACATAAAGCCGCACCAAACAGTCCACCCACGAGTCTCTAAACCTTCTTTGGCACGACTCATCATGTGTACGTGTCCTTTGTGAATCGGATTCAGACCACCGGTCGTCAACAGCACACAGACTTTATCTTCGTTCGGATATTTTTCTGGTAGAGGCCATAAGCTAGAGGCCATAAGCTGTCTAAGCTCATTCATTTCACCTACTGACAAGCATCGGTGATGTGCACGGAGTATTCTGGCTCTGCGTCACTTGGTGCGACGACAACATGTACCATTTGCCCTTCGGCATCACAAACCGCATCGCATCCTCCAGAGGAGTCCTCGACCTGCATATGAAGGATAGCCGAATCGTCTACAGTGCACGCATCCGCGATCAGAAGACTGAACCCACAGGTGGACGATTCATACGCAGAACCAACCAAGACTTGCTCTGTACTCCAATCAAACGTCTCTCTACTAAAGCTATCTGCAACTCTTCCGAACCAGAACTCTCGAGCAAAGGCATCCCATTCTTCTTGAGTCGCAATCGTCAAGCCATCGGTTCCAGTTGGATCATTCAATCCGCCTCGCCCACTGTACAGCACCTCTAAGGAGTCTGTGATTCCTTCACAAGGGTTGTCGATCAAGGGTACGGAGGTCTCTGCTGTATCTGCTGGCTCCTCTGTAGACGTACTCGTATCTGTACTCGTATCTGTAGACTTTTCCCCGCAAGCGAGCACGGTCATTAAAATGACCCCAGACCATATTTTCGGCATCGCAACTCTCCAATTTGTAGTGTGATGAGTCAATTATATCATTGCGTCCAAAATATTGTGGCAAACTTTAAGGATTACAAAATAGATGCGTCCACCAACCATTGTCGTCTTGCCCAAGGATTGTGCTCCAACAACATATGGGCATCGCGATGCCATGCTTCCATCTGATGATGAAAGACCGTAACGGTATCAATGGGGTCTGACACGGTGAGCGTACGCTGGTTATCCGACTGAGCATTCGAGGCAGAGTGGTGTTCGAAGAGTCCAAAGTGCAAATCTTGTTCATGAATCGAAAGAAGACGCAACGAATACTGTCGCACATCCAACTCCGCAGCCTCCAAAATAATTCTCTTACCAATTTCTACAATTCGGTCATCCAATTCAGCATCCCACAACAAGAGTTTCTCTCGCAAAGCTTGGAGACCAAAAACAATGCGGGTTACCATATTCCCGCCCATTTCTCGAGCAGTCGGATCACCCATCATAAAGGCACGATCAAAAGCCTGTTGATGAATGGACAACCGAGAAGACCACCCTCGTGTATCAGGTGATTCTACGCCAATGTACTGCTTGCGTTCAAAATCGGTGTATATACTCTGTTTCTCCACTTGATTCACAAAGCCGCACACCGAACATGTGTACTGTTGGAAATCCTCACGAAGGATAGAATCTCGGACTTTTGGAAGCCTTGTAATGTGCATCCCAATCAACATGTGTTGGGTCATTGCAATCCCACACTGTAAGCATGAAAATGTCACTGACTCATACGTACTCACGATTTTGGCCTCATGATTCTAGTTTATGGTGTACCCGGCATTCCTGTTGGCTTGGGTGGTTCTTTTGTATTCCCTTTGCCTTTCCCTTTTCCCTTCTCGCCGCCTTTCTTTTTGTATGGTTGAACATCCAATAAGTTTTTGTAAAAGAAGTTTTGAACCTTCTTTGAAAGATTTCCGCCCCATTTCTCTGGGTTTACGTACCCTGCCGGATCGGCAAAGAATTCTGCATAACAGTTGGCAAAGAACTCCTTTGGAGACATCGCTGTATAGCTTTCCCCAGTTGCTGTCACAGTGGCTTCAACCTCAGGACTGATGCGATTGCAGGTTTGGTAGTAGTGGTTTAAAAAATACTTCCCTTTCTTTCCTTTCCCCCAGTTATTCATGTTGTCCCACCAATTCTCTGTAGATTGCTCAACAGCAACTTTCACTCCATTGGATAAAGCATGCCAAGCCGGTAAATACTCAGGAGAAAATGTGGACGTGACGTCATCCCGTGAGGGAGCAAAGGAATCACTTCCTTGATAGGAGATTATCTGGTCGATGACTACTTGAATGGTTTCCGCGTCGAACTCTCGTTGGGTACCATTCCCATCTGTCCAGGTCGCTTCATGCCCGCCCAATTCTTTGATCCACTGATAATACGCATCATGGGTCTGTTCAAACTCAACAAAACCAACCTGCGCTAGCCATGCGTCAATCTCCGCAGATCTTTGATGATGCACAGCATGACCGACCTCATGACGAATCGTATGTGTCATGTTATCCACGTTTTGTTGAAAAATGAAGTCATTCAAATCCACACCGATAGCGATAACATCATGAGATGAACTATAGTAACCTCCGCCTCCCTGATCCAACGCAATCGTCTCGTCGATTCTCTCATTGTTCGCCACATCACTTTCCGGAAGAACCTCCAACTGATCCCAAAGGTGAACGACCTTCGACATCTGCCAGTCTGCATCATCTTGATAATATTCATGCTGATCAGAATCATGATTCAAACTATGATTGAATCGCATTTCATAGGCTGTTTGCACATCGGTAAATTGCATCCCTTCAAGAGTCCTTCGGATACCTGACCGTATAGAATCCACCTTGGACTTCTTTTCCGGTAACGCCTCTAGAGATTCAGAGAAGTGACTCCCCGCTTCTTGTGGAAAACGCTCAACAACATCATCACTGAGTGTTGAACTGTTCAATTTCTTAAACAACTGTGCCGGTTTGGAAAATGGCTTTACCTCAAATGCTGCATCTAGCCATTCTGGACGGTCAAACAGTTCCTCAAACAGCGCATCTGTCATACCCAACTCTTTAATTCGAGATTTCACTTGTACTACGGGATCGGTCTGTCCTCCAGTATCTATATCACCATTTGAGTTGGCATTGTTTCCTTTGGAGTTCTTCTTGCCACTACCACTCTTTTTTGAACCACCTTTACTGGGTGAGAGAGTGTCACCCACCGTTCCAGAGTTCCAAGACCAACCAGGTTGGTCTGTCGTCTGTTGTCGTTGCTGTTGAAGTGTGTTCTCCACATGAGTTTGGTCTACATGAGTTTCACTATCGTGTTCATTCGCAACACTGACCTGCTTTCGATTCGATTTCACTGTACTCCTTGCACAATTGTTATCTTTAACAGACTAGCATATTTATATGGGCATCTTAGGAAATATTAGGTATCATGACACCCAATCGCCCTTGTCACTTCATATAAAACCAGCGAATCAATCGGTCAACGACGTCAATGCTTCATCCAATCGTTGAATGGCATTTCGAGTATACTCTGGAGCATTGGCATAAGAGAAGCGAATAAAATGTGGCTGATGAAAGAAGGCACCTGGAATAATTGCCAGCCCCCACTTCTGAGCCAAATAACTCTTGAGTTGCTTCACAGTGTCAATCCGTCCAATGTGCTCCCCAGAAATGGTGTCGACAAACTGATACGCTTCCGGAATATCACGATTGAGCCACGGCCAAATGTTGATGAAGGTATAATAGCCTTGACCAATGATAAATTTGAATCCTCGAGCCGTCAACTCTTCGCGCACGATGGCTCTGGATCGGGCTGTCGGTTCAACAACCCTCTTCACCCATGGGTGCTCAGTGGGATTTGCTTGCCCATAGACTTCGAGTGCAGCTGCTTCTCCAAGCGCATTTGGAAGCACCGAATGGGTTGCCAGTCCTTTGAGTTTCTGCATGTGGTCCGAATTGCCAAAGACCATGTGGCAGTTCCGTAAGTTACTCCCTCCCACTGATTTTGTTAGACCATCCAAAATGAATACGGCATTGCGCTCTTCTTCCGTCAATGACTCAAAAAGCCCATTCACATCGTACAATTCAACACCAAGATCAGTGACCGATTGATACATGAAATCTAGCAATACAAACTCAATACCACTGGCAACAGCATGCTGAACCAAATGTCTAATGGCATCGATTTCCAAGTAGTTCCCTGTTGGATTGTCCGGTGTTGTAATGACCAACGCCACGACTGGTTTACCAGACTCCCGTCCCAATCGAATACTGGCGTCGATCCCTTCTGGAGTCACTTGGAAGCTCACATTTGAAGAACTCGGAGCCAAAATGGTGTTGAGACAATTGATGTAGGTCCCCTGCATGTATGAGCCCCAAGGTGCTGCTGAAACGACCACAGACCCACCGGTTTGACCGGAGGCCTGCTGAATCAGTTGATACCACTTTTGGAGCAGGTCTCGTCCCCCATCACCCAATATGATGTTGTCTGTAGTTAGAGACTCCAAAGCATAATAATTCCGCAAAATGGCTTCCCGAATATCATCTCGCCCAGTTGGGTCACCATATTTGGTAGAGCCTTCCTCCGGAAGATACCGAATTAGTGCATCCGCCAATTCTCTTGGGGGAATCCCACCCAACGTGAGTCCACCATCTCCTTGAGAGGCATTGTAGATTGGCGTATCTGGATTTTGGGCCGCAAAGGTTTTCAGTTCCTCTTTGATCAGAAACATCTTCGACGGCATGATGACTCGTTTGTTCAGCGGCGTAGAAGGGATTTGAGAGTCAGGTTGATCATAAAATACAGGAGTCGATTCAGATGGTTGTTCAGCATAGTAAAGGGTCATCATTGTATCCATGACAAAAAATTTTAGTATGCATAACAGTTACTATAAATAAAGCATAAATCAAATCTGTAGGGGAGACTTTATCGTGACATTCGTGCCTTACAACATCGGCACATAGAAATTATCGGTTTCTGATGTGCCATCGATACACTCTGTACATGTGTACTCTGCATGATATCATGACTCGTAATCTACAATCCCAATGTTTGTTTCAACTCGGATGCCCGATCTGTATTTCCCACAGCCTCTGCAGACTGAAGCCAAGCCTCTAGGTACCCTCTAGACAACCCTTCCTTGGGTCCTTGTTCTGCAAATTGAAACGCTTCGGTTGTTCGACCAGCCTCCAATGCACTTCGAATCGCAAACTCTCTACTTTGGTAATGGGTACGCTGTTGAATACTGGCAGTCTTAAATGAATCAAATGCCTCCCCAAACTCCCCTCTTTGAATCTGAGACACCCCTTGCAAGTGCCAAGTGTATCCAGATGTCGGTAACGTCTGAACCCCCTCCGCAAACAGTCGCTCGTCACTGGACCAAATTTCTGCACGATTCCAATGGATGATCCCCGTTGAAAGCACCCATAAGACGCCTACACCGTTCAAAATATTTGGAGCAAGGCGATTTGTAGAGAGCACAGTACACGTCAGCCATACAAAGCCTATGCTTGCCACATACAAATACCGTTCCGCAGCAAAATAACCAACCCACACCGGCGGAAGACTCAAGACTAAGCCACCCATAGCAATCAACCAACCCATCCTGTTGCGAATGGTCGTCAAACAAAGAATACACCATGCCCACCCCACATATACAGACCACATCGGCATCACCCACACATCTCGTACGGGATAATGAGGAAAAGGAACCAGCCAGCTGAACCACCCCATCCCAATCGTGACAAATGTCGTTTGCGGTACATGTTCCAATGAACCTGGTAAAACCGTATGCACATGGAAAGACCAACGTATCGCTGCGACCAACAATAGTGTACCCATCACCGCTGGTAGCCACTGGGGTGTTTTCCATGGTTCATTGGAACGATACATCGACCAAAGATCGTTCACTCCCCATGCCAATATAGGCAACAGTGCAATCTCTTTTGAGAGCATGCCACAAAGTAGTACCAACCCGATCAGTATCGATGAACGTTTATGCTCGGCACACACAACGGACCACAATCCAAAATGGACGGCTAGAATATCGGGTAAACAACTCGCCCATCCCAACACTTCTGTTTGAATCGGATGCAATGCAAACAACAATGCTCCCATATAAACGATAGAATCCTGGTCAAATCGTGAACGCAACCATTCGCTCAGGAGGCACGTTGATCCCATGTGCACCATCAGCGAAATGAGATGAAGTATGGTGATGTTTTGTACAAGGGCAAATATGGTCATGGGTATCGGCCTATAATACTGCGAAGCGATCTCTCCACCCTGTACAGACTGCATCCAGATTGAAGATACCGAGCCTTCTTTCCACAACCCTTCTGTAAGCAGAATGTGATCATCCCACACCAACTCACCCCACGTATAAGGCAATAGGACTATACATGCGACGACCAACAATAAGAGCATCCCTGAACGACTCATTTCACTCCTCTACCTTCAACAGGATCTGGCATTTTGTGTCGTCCGTTACCAAGAGTCAAATTTGGCGGTAATGTCCACGGTGGTAATTCCATCTGTGTTGTTCCAGTCCAGTTGGCGATCGACCATACACGCAGTTGGTTTCCACGATGAATCGGCTGATCAAACAATACTGTATAGATATTTGCCAGATTGGGTACCAGTCCCATCAACGGTCTGGGGAACAATTTGGCATCCAATACTATCAACTCTATGCCCTCAGCCTTCAATGATCGTATATCACTTTCATTGACTGTGAGTTCTGTGACTTTACCCACTTCGTATGCAGACAACGATGCCAACAGAGTATTGCTTTGAAGAAAGTGGTCCCAAGCCTGCGGTCTGACCCGATCGACCCACATACCGTGTCCGGTGAGGAGTCGTTTTTTATGGGTCAACTGAAGCAACAGAGGCAACTGGGTATTGGCAACTTTCGGATTGATTGGTGGCATCACAAGAACGTCCCCATCCAATTCCGCAATGGGAACATAGGCTGCGACTGGATGCTCTATTGGTGTGTGATTGGCATGAAACGGTCTATCCCCTTGCATCCAAAATGAAAGTGGTATCAACAACGCCAATCCTATGGATAGAGGTCTGCGAACCATTCGAGAGACTCTGTCCAGCACAACCTCCGCACCAAAAGCGGACAAAATCGAAAACCCCACTGTCCAAATCACCAGGTGCCTCGACGGCCACCAAAATCGTCTGAGTGGTGGTGCCCAACCATAAACCCCCTCAAATATTGGTGTCTTGGGTCCAAACGCCAGAAGTCCAAATACCAAGCACAACATCAATGCAGAAAAGATCATCCAGCGCTGATGTTTGTTGAATCGTTTAATTTGCAAGCATCCCACAACACTAAAGAGGAGTGTCGGGATCGATTGTACTACGCCCGCGGTGCGACCAAACGGCACAAACCAAGATCCAGACAAGGTCATCGCATCGGCAAATGCATCCGGCGATGGGAACACTCCCTCGTCGACCCCAGGAACCAAGTCCCAATTTTGCCAATAGATCACAGCCACGGGAGCAACCGCAATCCAAGATACCAAAGCGGCTTGGATTATCTGCTTCCACTGTAGTGATTGTTGAAACAGAAGCGCACACACCACAAACACAATCGCGGATAGAACAAAAAAGTATGCGTAGTACCAATAAAAAACTCCGGTCAGTCCAACACAGACTCCAGACGCGACAATCCACCATTTAGAACGGACTTGAGTACACAAACCAACAAAAAGTCCCAGTGAGAGCAGTAACCATATACCATCCAGTTGTGAAAACCGACCTGCATTCATCTCTCGAGTCCAAAATCCAGATGAAGTGAGTACCATACTGGCGATTAGTGCGCCCCAGCGACCTACACCTGCTTGAAGTGCAATCGTATACCCACCCAAACCGAGTCCAACAAAATACAGCATCACCAATGGAACCACTGCGGTTGGCCAACCCAGCAACCAGTGAAATGGGGCATACAAAAGACCTTCACTTCCGTTTCCTGCGAGCCAAGGATAATCTCCAATCGGAACATAATAGTCCGTATTGTGCACAATAGACTCTCCAAGTCGCAGACGATCGGCCACCCAAACCAGTAACCAATGATTACCAAGATTGTCTGGATGCCCCCACCCTCCAATCGAGTATTGACTTGGAC
>CALDQI010000428.1:0-7735 GCA_937911635.1 uncultured Pseudomonadota bacterium
AAGGACACGAAGCAAAATTTAAAGTTTTTCATCGTGGAAGAATACAGTTGGCACGTTGGTTTCAAATTGCGAGCCCAAATGGACCAGCATCCAACCGAACCGTCTTACTTCCAAAGTCAAGCGGGTTCTCCGTTGTCTGTTCCAGCTGGTGCAACGATTTGTATGGATGCTCAAGTATACAACGATGTCGGTCAAACCAATGTGCTCTCCGGAGAATCAGCATTTCAAAGTCTTTGGAATGCAGGTACTTATTATGAATTGACATCTACTGTCGAGGTCTTGGATCCCGATAGAGTCACCGTTACCAGTTCTCAAAATGGAGCAACCGATTTTGCCAACGATGGTTCACCTGGCAAGCCCAGCGCTGAAATTGCAGATGTGGTCTCCGGAGACTCTGTACTCTCTGCTTGTTGGACCCCTAGTGAAGATGAGGTTGGGAAGATTGCGACGTTACAGGTGTCCTTTAAGGACCTTGTGACTAAGAGTAAAACTTCATCATCCATACGAAAAGTGGAAGTGATTCCTCCAATGCGATTGGTGCCTGAACCGAGATTGCTAAACCTGAGAAATGATGTGGAAGAGACCTTGTTCACCAATGATGTGGGGGTAGATTCTTTTGCACTCACTAAAGAACAATCTACCTTCTCGGAGTTCAACAATAGAGCATGGGAGTTGGGGAAGGCAAAATTCATCGTTGAGATTGGGTATTGTGACGGTATAGCAGTAACCAATGCCAATTTTGAACGGTGTCCTGACGACAAATGGAAAACCGGCCTCAGGGGGCTTCAAGAGTCCGAGAGCTGTCGGAGCTGTGAGTTCAAACTGTCTCCATCAACACCAACCGATGACCTAAACACATTGGTTCCAAGCACAGAGTTTGTTGATGATGACAATATCGTGCGTTTGGGATGGGACAGTAGCAACAATCACTGGCAACTGGAGGAGGAGTCCAATGATGGAAAGCGGATGCTCTCTGTCAAAATGGGCCCCAGAACTAAGGCAGGTGTTGAGCAGCACCTTCGACTGAGACTGATTCCTGCAGATCCCTATTATCGAGTGTTTATTCCACCGGTGGATATCGGTTTGCAAATCAAGGCTGGGAAACCCAGTTTTATGGAATCCTTTGGTCCGTTATTTTTGCTGTTGTTTCTATTGGCGGGCGGTTTTGCGATCATGCATTATGCTCGGCGTCCAATGACATTGCCGGTTGGTTTAGAGATAGCGGTATGGTCAGGAAATCCCAATCGGCCAAAGAATTGGACCCCTTGCCCAACTGAAGCCGAGTATACCTTGGAAGAATACAACATCACATTGGTGGCAACAGAAGATGGTGCGGCCATAAAACCCACTGATCGTGTCGAGAAACGTCAAGGTGGTCGATGGGGCGATGTCCCTGTTTCGGAAGGACAGATATGTTTGGTCACGGGAGTGACCTACCGTTACCAGAATCAATTCATCCAACTGCGCACGAAAGGAGAATAGACAATGTACCTCTGGTTGTTCCTTTGTTCTTGGGTGTATGCGGAATTCGGTAGCAAACCCTCTTGGGATATCGGTCTCATCATTGATCAGTCAGGTTCAATGACAAAAATGGACTCCGCAGGATTTTCCTTGTTGGGACCAGCTATCCTTGCAGACCTGTCTGCGGATGGCGATGTGGTTCGCATTCATCCTCAACCTTCGGGTCAAAATAATTGTGAACCATTCCTTCTTGATGCATCTAATCGGAGCCAATTCAAGTCTAAGTTGTCGAGACTTAGAAACGCTTGCACGGGTTCAGAGTGGATGTCCAACATTGCACCCATCGTTGATGCTCAGGTCCGCTCTCCAAAGGAGAAAAACTTCGTTGGCGCACTGTACGATGGAGACTGTTTTTTAGGAAGTACACAGTTTTATTGTCGGACTTCATTTAATCAAACACTTGAAAGCGCCCGCATGCGTGACAACAACATTGATGGCTTTGTCATGGGGGTTGGAGTAGAGGCAAATAACGCAGGTCAGACCCCTACGATGGAAGTGTTTGGACCTGAGGGTGCGATTTATGTAGAGGAGAACAATTCAGATTCATTCTTGCGCGGTTTCCAGTCTTTATTTGAGCAAGTACTGGAAGCCAAAACGGGACAACAGGGTCCCTTGCAACGTGATGGACTTACGACAAAAGTGCGGGTTGAACTGCCACAAGGTCCGACCCGCGGCTGGCTGGTTGTGTTAACCCAAGACCACCCGATCGAAGGGGTGGAGAACACAAGTCGCAGAGGTCGTTTTGAGGTTGACCCAGATAAGAAATGGACCAATCCGCACAGTAAGTGGTCCTATCAGGTCATTGACTTGTACCCTGAGAACCGAGGTCCCTGGGAGTTTATCATTCAAACTCGGGCAACCCAAGGTTCTTATTTTCTATTGACAGCTTATGACTTGGAACTGGAAAAAGACGTGGCTTGTCAGTTTCAAACCGGCGATGCAGAGAGTCGTATTGAGGTGAAGGTATCTAAGGAACAAGAAGACGATGCAACGGTCTATTTACTCAGAGATGGTTTGCCGAATACCCCCTTCACCAAGATTGGTCCCAAAAGATACGAATTGCGTCTGGATCTCCATGACCATGATCCAGATATGGAAGTCGGTATTTTGATGGAGCGCCCGGATGTTTTTCGCCGCAAGGTATCTCTTGAATTAGATTGTTCTTACAAACGGTGTGGGACGTTTCCACAAGTGAAGTATCCAGTTGGAAAACCTGAAAATCCCTCCTGGACCTTGACGGATTATCGAACTGGGGACTCTTTGCATGAGGATGTACAAAGTGTAACACTCATCGACGGCGGTGAGCGCATCCCAATGCCTGGACAAGGCACCGCTTTTCGTGCGGAGCGCCCGATAAGTGGTACAACGGTCTCCAGTCGACAAATTAATGTGCAGTACCAGATGAAGGACAGTGAAGAAACCGTCACCTGTCCCCACAGTATATCCTTTCACCCTGTCGTGTTGTTAACACCACCAACGGTTCCGCCAAGTAATCTAGAGCCTGCGGAGTGGCTTTGGCCGTGGCAATCTGGTGTCAATGAACTGTGCGAAGATTGCGATGGAGTATCGGGGCAATCAACAGACATCCCCTTCTCCGATAGTGAAGTGAATGGATCCGTACAAGGTGAATTGGCGATTCAGTCAATCCAGTTTAATGGGTACCCTGTTGAGAAATTACCAAAAGGTGTAAATCTGTATATTCAACATGGCGAGGGTGAACCACAAGAGTTGCGAGAGGGTACAACGTTCCCAGTGGCCTCTCTAAGTCCAGATATGATATTCACAACGAGAACGTGTATCGATGTATGCCCCGAACCCGGAGAACTAGAGGTTTCACTTGCGATCACAGCATTTGATGTCTTCTCACAGGAACCACTGCAAAGTGCCTCACAAACTGAACCCCAGAATTACACCAAAACGTTCCCTGTCCGGATTACCATTCCAGCGTCTTCACGGCTGAGTTGCTGGATGAATACTCTACTGACCGCGTTGGGGCTATTGATCACGGCATTTTGGGTTCGTGGTTTCATCGTTCCGTTTCGTTTCCCAAAACAGGGACAATCATCCAGAGCTCCATCGTACTTTACGCCTCTCGCACTAGGTTCTTTACATAAACCAGATTACAAACCAACAATTTTGGCGATTGACTCTTATGCTCCGAAACGAACGTGGTATCGACATGAGTCTGTATACATCAATGACGATACGATGATGTTGTCCAAGGAAGAAAAGTCATCTTGCCAGGCTGCCATCATCTTACGAGACAAGCCCGAGCGAAAGGGACAAATGCAGGTTTGGTTTGATCCCAAGGGACAACAGTGGTATCGCGCTCGTTTTATTCCCGGTTCAGGACTCGATGGATATAATGGACAATTTGAATCGGTTTCTGCTGAGGGAGAAGAGTTGAAACTGGATTCGTTGTACATTTGTAATGTTCTAAGTAAACCGAATTGGGGAATCGTATTTAAGAGGTGATGAGATGTTTGCATTCGTGTATTTAGTGTTGGCTGTATTCAAAACAGTGCACGCTCAGTGCCCTGCTAATTTGCCTGTTTTGCAGGAACTGTCGTGTTCTGATGTGATCACAACCGATTTAAATTTAAAAAAGTCCAGCTATTTGAGGAATTATTCTGGCAAGTCCGGACATAGATGTACTCTAAATCAACCAAATGCAGAAGAGTTATACGCTTTCGATTGTAAAAGAAGTGGCGAAATCAAATTGTTATTGCACGATTTGACTTGTGACTTGGATATTTATGTTTTGGATGATTCTTGCAAGCCAAACGGTGGCTGTATTAAACAGTCGATTGCAGCAAATAGTGATCAAGACAGCATCAAATTCTCATGCCAAGAGGGTGAGCGCTACTACATCGTCATCGAAGATTTTGCATGCTCAGGACAGTCAGCACATTACCAATTGAGCTTTGATACCAGAGCGGGAACTGGGTGTGAAGAAAATTGCACCGATGGTGTAGACAACGATCTGGATGGAGACGTCGACTGCGACGATTCATTCTGCTATGAGCAACCGGAGTGTAGCAAACCTTGGGGGCCCAAATGTGCACAAAAAATCAATGGAATGTATCCCGACGCCCTTTCTGAACAAAACATCGCCATTGGTGAAAAGGTACATTTAAATGTTCCCATCTTAACGGATGCATCCACTGATTCGATTGTGGCTACATACAAAGGGCAAACGCTTGCGCTACAGTCACAGGGGAATACGTATACCGGAAGTTTGAACCTCCAAACCTCAGAACCTGTCGAGATTGAAATTCGAGCGAAGAAAGACGGTGAGAGCGATAAGGTTTGCTATCAAAAGGTCAATTTCCTACCCTGGGTCGACTTACAGAGTACGACGGGACATGAAGGGACTGTTGGACCGGCAACCCTAGACAATGTACTCAATCCTTTCAGTGCGGTTCCGGTGGATTTGGACACACAAGATCGCATCGACCCTTTAAAGGTGTGTCGGGTGGATGGTTGTGGGGGAAGTATTGTGACGGTGGACTTATCGACCACCAAATCACAAAAGCCCTTTCAAGGGTATGTCACCCTTGATGCCAATTCTTCGGTGGACACTGAAAATGGCATACCGTGGGGGATTCGGTATTATCAAATTCCCACCGCAATCGATTTGACCCATGTGTCTACCGAAGATGCCAAAGAGTACCGCAAGTTCATACGACAGATGGAATTTGAGTTGGGGCAATCCGTTGGGTTTGAATACCATCCGGATGACCCTCGAACGCATCAGTTTCAATTTGCGGTTTGCAATCAAGGATGTCCGGCTGGAAAACAGTTGACATTAAATGGCACAGTGTCTGTTGACAATATCTTCGTTAAAGAAGGTCCAACCATTTCCAGTCAACCAACATCCGTTCAACGTTCCTTCACAGAAACCATTGAAATCGGTGCCTCTTCATTTTGGACCTGTCATGCTGGTAAAGTTGAGTTTGTGGTGTGGTTGATCACCACGATATTTTGGTTGCGCGGCTTCATCGTTCCGTTTCGTTTCCCAAAACAAGGTCAATCATCCAGAGCTCCATCGTACTTTACGCCTCTCGCACTAGGTTCTTTACATAAACCAGATTACAAACCAACAATTTTGGCGATTGACTCTTATGCTCCGAAACGAACGTGGTATCGACATGAGTCTGTATACATCAATGACGATACGATGATGTTGTCCAAGGAAGAAAAGTCATCTTGCCAGGCTGCCATCATCTTACGAGACAAGCCCGAGCGAAAGGGACAAATGCAGGTTTGGTTTGATCCTAAGGGACAAAAGTGGATTCGCGCTCGTTTTATTCCCGGTTCAGGACTTGGCGGATACAAAGGACAATTTGAATCGGTTCCTGCCGAGGGAGAAGAGTTGAAACTGGACTCTTTGTACATTTGTAATATCCAAAGTAAACCGGATTGGGGAATCGTTTTCAAAAGGTAAAGACACATATGAAATTAATCAACAATTACCATCGTTATATAGACAAAGACGTTAAGTAATCTTACTGAATCAATGACTTATGGTCGGCGAATAGTTTGAGTTTTATTGGAGGAATTATGACAGGAATAAACACAGAAGATATACGATTTACCGAACACGGTACATTCGATCCAAGCCTGGTTAGACGCGTGGGGCTACAGTTGTTTATTGGGGTCGGAGGCGGCGGAGGTAAAATTGTTGACCGCATTTATAAACGCATGTCTGCAGATCCAGCGTGGAACGCCTACCACAAAGAGTCGACCGGTTTTATGGTTATCGACACCAATGTTGAAGATTTGGCTAGGTTTGGCCGAACAGGGGACATCGAAGTTGTCTGTACATCTGAGCAAAGTCGTCAAGCGCGTTTGGAGAAGTGTTTGGCCGAAGAAGATCCGTTTCTTGAGTATTGGAGACCCGATGGATATTCTCCGCGTACGGGTTCATTGGGTGCAGGTCAAATCCGATTGGAAAGTCGAATGGGGTTTTATGTCTTCAGTAAAGAGATTGAAGCGAAGATCAAGGGTCTTCTGAGGAAAACAACGCAGTTAGAGAATCTATATGGTGCTGATGATAACGATGTTGTTCGTGTGTACATTTTTGGAACGTTGGCTGGCGGGACTGGGAGTGGATGTTTTCTGCCGATGAGTTGTTTGCTTCGTGAAGTGTTTAAAGATGCCAATCGTCGTTCAATGATTCAAGGGTATTTGATCAGTTCAAATGCACTGGAGAGCGTCGTGAAACCGGAACTGTTCAGTTACATACACTCAAACACCTACGCTGCGCTTAAAGAGTTGGAGTATCTCAATCGCGTAGTCTACGATAATAAAGACAAATCCATTCGATTTGCCTATCGAATGCCACGGTTCCCGAACGAGCCAATTCCAGAAGTAACGTCACCACCATTCGATTGGTGTTCTATAATCAGTAGACCAGAAGGTATGAACGCACCTTATGGAATGTTGCTCAATGCAGTTGCGGATACTGCTTATTTAAATATCAGTACCGCCGCTGCAGCAAGTGAGCACGGAGAGCGGGACAACTACACACGTTTTATGCGAAACTTGAGCGCACCGACGTTGCAAGAAAATGGAATGTTGGAATTGGGGTACACGCGTCACTTTGGCACTTTGGGCTCGGCAGCTCTTGTGACGCCCGGTAAACAGTTCTTGGAGTACTGTACATCGAGAATGGTTGCCGACTTGATTCGTGTTCAACTTTGTCCAAGTCCAGAAGGAGAAAGTTTGGATGTCAATCACCCAAGTTTTCGAAATGCGCCACGTGAGATGCAACTGAAACTACTAAACCTAAGTTGGTTAAAAGCAGCAGATGCAGCCAAACGTAAGGAAGAAAAGGATCGTGCAGAGAGTGTTGCTTATTTTGAGAAGGCGGGTATGACACCAGACGAGATAGAGGAGAACCTCCAAAACCTTGGCTACTGGACGCAGATTATTCATTCGGTATTGGGAGATGGAGCAACGGACGAAGTTGCCGTATCAGAAGAAGTGGATCCCTTTGCAGGACTCTTAGGCGGGTCAGAAGAATCTACAAGCGAAGTGGTTGAGCAGGAGAGCTTCATGGCTCAAACCAAAGCCGAGTTGCAACGTCTGATTGATAAGATGGGAGCAACGGGGTTTTCATTGACACCTTTATCGCCAGTCACTATTTCATCGGCGCAAGGAACCTTTGCAGATTTGATTTCTGGATACAATCGTCAAATACGCAAGATCA
>CALDQI010000429.1:0-6864 GCA_937911635.1 uncultured Pseudomonadota bacterium
GACAAAGCGGCGGCCAGTTCCACCGCCATCAGTGAGTCAAAGCCCAGGTCTGCTTGGAGATTGGTGCCCAGAGTGATTTTATCAGTCGATACACCGGCGACGGTAGCGATGGCTTTGTTGATTGCATTGGAAGTGCCACGTTTGGCTTCGGCTCGTGTCGGAGTCGCATCGATGATTTTTTGTAAGATCTCAGCAGAGGATTTTCGTTGCACCTTTCGCGTACGCGTTCTTGGAAGATCTGCATCGACGATGTGAATGACTGCTGGTCTTTGGTAGGGAAGAAGAGTCATGGCCTTCTTTTTTATTGCATCGAGTGCGTCGCCCATTAGGTCATCTCGATTGAGCTTTTTAGCCTCATCACACTCAGAGTCAACAACTGCCAACAGCCCCAATCGTTCACCACCACGCGGATCGGATACCCCAACGAGGGTGTATTCTTTAATGAGACGAATGGTCCCCAGCGTGTGTTCGGCGTCATCCAAGTAGATGTTCTCTCCTGAGGAGGTGACGACAACTTCTTTTGCCCTTCCAACGAGGAACAAACGTTTTTTGTGGTCCAACCGTCCCATGTCACCGGTGTGGAGCCATCCATCATTGTCCAGCGCGTTCTCAGTCGCATTTGAGTTGTTGAAATAGCCTTGCATGACGTTTTCGCCGCGTGCCAAGACCTCTCCGACACCATTGTCATCTGGATTGATAATCTTGACTTCCACACCTGGGATTGTCTTTCCTACGGTGCCTACCTTAGCACCTGGAGCTCCAGAAGATACTGTTAGTACTGGAGCCGCTTCTGTCAATCCATAGCCTTCAGTGAGATGTAGTCCCAATCCAGAGAAGAACTTTTGCGTGTCTGGAGGTAGAGCGGCTCCGCCCGAGATGAGAAACTTGATGTTTCCACCCAAGCGACCGTGAATTGGTGCAAAAAGCAATCGACCCACATCCAGTTTGGCATTTTTACCCAACCTACGATTCAATTCCAGCATGGCGTCGATAATGGCTTCAAATAGAGACCCTTGATCTTGGATCTGCCCTTTGATTCTACGTTCTAGAAGTTGCCAAAGTGCAGGTACTCCAACCATGGCTGTAACCTGTCCCGCCTGCAACCCATGACTCAGTTGCTCACCGGTGATCTCATCGAGGTAAATGATGCTGGCACCAAGGCTCAGAGGCATCAACAATCCGCAACTGAACTCAAACGTGTGGTGTAATGGAAGGACAGAGAGCAGTCGATCTTCACTAGAGATGGAAAAGAGTTTACCCAGAGAAGACAACATTGCCGTAAAGTTGCCGTGACTCAACATGACTCCTTTTGGAATACCTGTGGTACCGCTGGTATACAGGATAGAAGCCAGAGTCTCAGTCGTGATGTCTGCACGTTCGGTAGTATTCTCTGCTCCCGGTATCTCTTCAGCCATGAACTGCATGTCGAGTTTCTCTACGGTGAGTTCATTCGCAAATGTATCCAAAGCCTCTTGATCAAAGATTCCAACGTTGGCTTGTGCAGAGGTGTCGATTGTGATCGCTTGGACAGAGGTCAATGCGACATCGAGCGGAACAGCCACGGCTCCAGCAACCAAGATTCCAAAATAGCAGATCGGCCAGGTGGGGTGATTCGCTCCGGATAAATACACTCTGTCTCCAGCCTGGACACCTGCCTTTTTCAAGCGTAAGGCGACAGAATGAGCGCGCACACGTAGTTCTTTGTAGGAGATTCTTGTAAAGCCATCGTCATGGGTTTGCATGAGCGCAGGGAGATGTTCGTATCGTTCAGCGATTTCATCGAGCATATCAACCAAATGGTCATAGGCTCGGAGTGGTTTGCTCTCTCGGTTTCGTTTTTCTTCAACCAGTGGAAATACATTCTCTACCAATCCAGGACAGTGGATATCGAGGATGTATTCACGCCAGTCGATATCGAGGGGCAACCAAGGGAGGAGTTGTTTTTCATCATCACTCAGTCGATCGTAGGCTTGATCTGTATGCAGTGTGGAGAATCGATAGTTGTGTGTAGCGGTAAACGGTACAAACTGGTCTGTAATTCGACCGGTGATTTCTAGACTCTTTACCAATCCATTGATCGATTTTCGTGCGGGTTTTGCAAGGGATGATAGTACGCCTGTCTCGAGTGGCTTCAACCACTTTCCAAGTTGCTGTACTTGTTTGGCTTGAATCTTGGGTCCGCGGTTCCAATACGTGTTGACACTCACGGGGGTAGCTTCGATACGCTGCTGTACAGTAGCCAACAATGGATTCTTCCCTTCCTCTCGGATGCGTTTTCTTTTGTGTAGGGATACAAGCTCCACCAATCGATACATGGGTAGTGGATTGCTTGCCGAGGTTCCGTACTGATAGACTGTTTTATGGGTGTTTTCGAGCAACTCCGCACAGGACAACACCATACCGATGGCGACCAAGTCTACAGGGATGACGTCGAGTACAGATTCCTTGGTCGTGGGAACCAATAAAGGACCTTGATTGATCAGGTAAATTAAGGGGGCGGATGTATTGATACCTTCGTTCCAGCCTATTTTCGGGAAGTGAACTGCCGATTCAATAACCGCCGGGCGGACAATGCTAAATGTCAGTCCAGAGCGACAGAGGATTTGCTCTCCGATTGATTTTGTGTAGGTGTAAATGTTGTGCCAGCCCCAGAACTGAGCCCGTTCAGTACCTTCGACAACCAATTGGTCTTCGACGAACTTTCGTTCCACTCGTTTGAGTTCTTTGTCAAGTGCTTTTCCTCGGGTGGGCTCACCCTTCGCTGTTAAGTTGTTTTTGGCAACATCTAAGAAGTCTGATTGACGAAAAGCATCTTGAGCCCGACGTTTGGCGTGGGTCACCATATCCATGCACTCTTTGATTTCCATGTCGGGATCCCAGTGCTTGATGTCGAGCGTATCCGCTTTTGGAAACGGAAAGGATAGGGGGTTTATCTCGTCTACAGTACCGGTTCTGTCACCAGCAACATAGCAAGTTGAGGTGTGTAAAAACTTGATGTCTCCCAAATCTTTGGCTAGAGCAACCAAGTTTTGCATACCAAACGCATTGACATCTAAGGATTTATCCAATGGCGGATTGAAGTCTACAACTCCACTTGAGTTGACAAGGATGTCTACCTTTCCGCGAAGCACATTTCTCAGGTCATCAGAGATACCACCAAAAGGATTGGTCACATCCCCATCGATGGCGGTGACCTTTTCATTTAGGAACTCCATGTAAGCCGCTTTTGGATGTTGTTCACGAATGGGGTCAAAAGCTCCAGAGGTTGCAACCTCTGTTAAAAAACGCTGTTCAGAACTTTGTCGAATGGACCCGTCTGAGCGTTTTCTCGATCGCACGACCATATAAATGTGCTCGACATCAGGAAAGTGTGCCAAGACTAGTGACATCCAAACCTTTCCTAAAAATCCTGTTCCACCATACAAGAGTATGGTTTTGCCTTTTAACTGTTTCGTTACGTTCAAACTCTGTTCCATAGTGTTTCCTGTGGTCTTCAGCTGTGGTTCCGCAAAGAGGTTGGAGTTATTGTTGGTCCAATTCGGCGCGTTCTTCCTCGGTGAGTTCAACATCTGCCAGCATCAAAGGACAGATTCTAAAGCAGGTGATGGATGGGTCTACGGGAGCCGTTTCCTTGGCCATTCGAATGGCTTCTTGCATCGTCCGAGCCGTTTCATATCCCAAGATTTTGGGGATGTATTCGTTGTCGGCACCCACTACGATGACTCGGCTGCGATGCTTTCGTCCATTTTCACCCCAGTACCACATGTAAAATGGATGAGTCGGATGGTAGGCGTTGCCTGAACGATACATCTGAATGTATGCTGGATTGCGTGAGAACTCTCTTTCGAATCGCTTATGCAGTTCCATAGCGTCTCGTGTTTGCGGGAGTAGTTTATGGAAGAACTCTACATATGCGAGGTGCTGTTCTTTATCGAACTTGTCAGTGCATGGATGGGTAATGATGATGGTGCCACCCTTTTTCAGCAATGGGGCGCCGCGGTGGAGATTGTATAGGTATCCCTCAGCCATCACAGATACCAACAGTGGATTCAAAAATGCACCCACGTTGTATGGCGAGATGTACGGAATCGGGAAGATGACAATGTCTGATTGACCTTTGACTGGGACGGCGAGCTGTTGAAAGCACTTTTCTAAGATGAGCTTATGTACGGCCTCAGTCTCTCCAGCATGAACGGCGATTACTCCATATGGTGCGGGCACCTTTTCGAAGATGGCTTGTCGAGCTGGCTGTGGAAGGGTTTTGAGAGAGCGAATTAGAGCCTTCATTCCAAACTGTTCCATTGGTGTAAGGTCATCTTCATTTTTACTCAAAAAGTCGAGGGGCTTTGCGAACATTCGATTGTTGATGGTACTTTCGATGTGGAAGACATCAATCTTTTCGTTGATGAATCGACCAATCGACTCCATTGCAGATGAGAGCGCACTGGACTTCTTGTCGGTAAAGTTGGGGTCCATGTACGATTTTGTTTTGCGCAATGTCGCAGGGTTATGGTGGGCTTTTAGCGTTTTGTATCCAGCCAATCCCGTTCCGACAGACTTAAAGCCACCGTTCATTGGTACAAAGGTGAGGTTGAGATAAATCAAGAGGTCACTTTTTGCAGCGCGGGCGTTGATTTCGACGTCGTAGCCTTCCTTCGTTGTCCCGAGATGCACCATGCCGTCCGGTAACTCCGCATCGTGATTGTACAATCGATCGGGGGCATATTCGTTGTATATACGGTCTCCAACAATATGACGAATCTCTTCTTCTTTCATCGGACGGTGAAATGCAGTGGCAACCACCATTTCAATATCGTCGATGGCATAATCTTCGAGCATTGCCAGAACAACTTCAAGCATTTGTTGCCGGATATCCGGTTTCGCCATGGGTGGCAGTGGCATTGAAAGATCGTCAATAGCAATGGTGACTTTCATCCCAGGTTTCAGTTTTGCAAACAACGGTTCACTGTTTTCTGGATGATTGATTGCGTAGCGAATGGCCGCCTTAACATCATTGAGTGGCTCCATAGGGGGCTTTGGATAAATGACTCGAGTTCCAATAGGCAAATCGACTTCAACCAGTTGGTCTCCGCTAAACAATACACGAGGCTTCGATTGGTGATTGATGGTCACGACGCAGGGGTGATTTGACATAATGAATTCCTTATTACACAAATGGTTGAATGCAACGGTTAATGATTGGAATGAGATTTGCGAAATGATGCAGGGGGCTCATTGTTGATGTCTAGAATGGGCCAACGGTAGGCTTGGGCAAGTCGCTTCAGTTTTCGGGATGGATTGATGCAAAATGCATGACCGACTACGGACAGCATTGGAACATCTGAGAAGGAGTCTGAGTACGCATGGCACTTTTTGAGATCATATCCATGAATGTGTGCATCTTCCACGATGATTTTGGCTTTCTCAGGACCGGCTACCAGTGGATGAAGCATCTTTCCAGTTGCATATCCATCTTTGAATTCCAATCGATTGGCGATGAAATAATCGGCGCCGAGATGTTGTGTGACATATCGAGTGGTTACGTCTAGTGAACCTGTGACGATAACCACTTTAAAGCCACCTTCTTTACACTGACGAATGAGATCATGAGCACCTGAGTAAATGGCTGGTCGGATGATATCTTCAAAGACCTCTCTAGACAGCACTTCAATACGATCTTCTGTCATTCCTCTAAAATGTGAGAATAAGATCTCATTGAAGTTGCGTCGGTCTTGCATTTCGGCAACGGCCATTCTTGGTGCATCGAACAGTGCACGACCAAATCGTTGTAAGGTCTTTAGCGGGGAGGCTTGATTTAAAAGATAATACGCAGTCGGTTGGATAAGGCTTGTTCCAACCAATGTACCATCCAAGTCAAAATAGGCTGCTTTTGTCATGAGGACTCCTCAGTATTATCGGGGTTGTAACCATTGGGGTCTGGTCCGTAGTGGACAGTAATAATGTCGTATGTGACGGTTCCCTTTGGCAAAACCAAATCAAATTCGTCGCCTTCTTCTTTACCCAGCAGTGCTCGTCCAATAGGAGATTGTACGGATACGAGCATACGTTCTGGATCGATTTCTTCTTTGTCCACTAAGCGAAGGGTCATGAGTTTACCATCTTCATCTTCTACGGTCACCAATGCACCAAAAGATACAATCGAACTCTTAGGCAGAGTGTCCGTATCAACGACTTTCACATCCTTAATCTTCTGACGGAGAATCCGGAGTCGTTTGTCGATCATTCGCATTCTCTGTTTGCCATAAATATACGCGGCATTTTCAGATCGGTCTCCTTGAAGTGCGGCATCGTGCACCTCTTGGAGAACCATAGGACGCTCTTCATTCCAGAGAAAATTGATCTCCTCTGTAATGCTGTCGTATCCTCGCTTAGTGAACTGTCTGGTCACTGGATATCCTGTAACTCAACGTCGAAAACGAGCATGCCTTCTGGTTTTCCAGGTGCACCTTTATAGGCTAGCTCTGTGGGAATCCAGAATCGGACTTTGTCTCCAACGACCATTAATTGGAGACCTTCGGTCCATCCAGCGATGACTTGATTGAGACCAAAAGTCGCAGGGCGTCCGCGCATTACAGAAGAGTCAAACATCTTTCCATCTGTCGTCCAACCGGTGTAGTGGACAGTGACCTTAGCCTCAGGTGCGGGTTTTTCAGTACCCGTTCCTTTACTCAGTACTTTATATGCCAATCCAGACGCGGTTGTAGTAGCGTCTGCTGGAGGTGCCGCAACGTCCTCAGGTGCAGCGACCAGTCCTTTTCGTGCAATGTTTGCGTCGTCACTTGTTTTACTCACAGTATTGTCCTCACTGGTTGTGTTTGTTTCTGTTTGTTCTGTCACAGTCTT
>CALDQI010000430.1:0-3039 GCA_937911635.1 uncultured Pseudomonadota bacterium
CGCTTTAATGGCTTGTAGTATCTGACCCAAATCACGTGGTTTGACTCCCAACTGATTGAGGGCTTCAATCAAGTCATTGATCGACACATCCCCACCAACCAATGTCAGTGCACCATCTTCCTCTTGTGTCTGCAAGGTAGAATTATCAATGTTTGCTGTCGTTCCACCAGCAAAAGCATTCGGTTGAGAGACCGCTTGGTTTGATCGAACCTCTATAGAAATACCACCGTGAGCAACAGCAACGTTGGATATTGTAACATCAGCACCCATCACCACAGTTCCAGTACGCTCGTTGAAAACAACCTTCGCCGGTGTATCAACCACAACATCAATTTCTTCCACCAAAGCAAGAAACGACACGACATCTTTACGATAGTCCTGTGGAATTTTGACTGCAATCGCACCTTCATCTACCGCGACGGCAATCTCATCACCAATCCCTTGATTAATCGCGTCTGCCATACGCTTTGCAGTGGTGAAATCTGGTTGTCGAAGCAAAAAGTCTAGTTGAGTCTGCTCCAGTAAATTCAACCGATTTGGATTTTCTCGTTCAACGGTTGCACCCATCGGTACAGTTCCAACGGTTGAGTGGTTCTTTTGAGACAACGCCCCACCAGCTTGCATAGAATACCCACCGATAGACAAGGGACCCTGCGCGACGGCAAAAGCCTCTCCATTTGGTGCAAGCAACTGAGTCAGTTGTAGAACGCCACCTTGAAGTGAAATTGCATCCCCAGCACTGGATACCGTCACATCAATTCTCTGCCCTGGACGAGCGCTCGATGGAAGTCGGGCCGTCACCATTACAACTGCAACATTTCTAGAACGGATTTGCTCTGGTGTCAATGTTATACCAAGTCCCTGCAAACGTTTTGCAACCGTCTGAATGGTGGCTTGATTCCGCATCGTATCACCAGTCCGTTGAAGCCCCGTAACCAAACCATAACCAAGCAAATTATTATCACGGATCCCATAAATATCCGCGATGTCTTTTACTCTTGCAGCATCTGCTGGTAAACCAGCAGCCAACAATACGGCACACAATACCAAAATTCGCTCAATCCATTGTCGCATGTTGTGTTCCAGTCCTTATAGTTTGTTGTTTAAAACACTTGTTTTTATTCAGTTGTTTATTCTATGCACATTTTAAAATGGCCAGACGTGATCCATGGCGCGAACACCAAAACCAGGAGATTGCTTATCTGCCACAACGCCTGACCCGGTGTACTCAATACGAGCCTCAGCAATCAAATCACTCGGAATCGTATTGTCTGATTTAATATCCTGTGGGCGAACCATACCCGACAAAGACAGATACTGAGTCTCTTTGTTACTGCGCACTTCTTTCCAGCCCAGAACAACTAAATTTCCATTGGGACGAACTTCAACAACCTTACACGTCAACGTTCCTTCTAGAGCGCCTTCTCGTGTAGTTGTTCCATCTCCACGGAAATCAGAACCTGTCGTTGCATCCAGTTCAATCTTTCCACCCAACTCTGGATACAAAGAAAATAGTTTTTGCTCCAAACCAAAGATTGTACCAACTCCGGTTTTTATATCAGAGTCTCGCGTTGTTTGGGTACCGGCCATCACAGAGGTCGACGTGCGCTCAGAAATGGTCACGGTAATTAAATCTCCAACCATCCGAGCATTTCCTTCCATTCCAACCAGCATGCGTGCGCGGCCATCAGTCCAAAGAGACCCGGACTTCGGAGATGTACCAGTCTGAGCCGTAACAGCAGGGTCCTGCGCCATCGCCGTCATTATCCCCAGCATCCAAATCATGATGTCCTCTCTTTATCCAACTTGCTGTGCAGGCAACTAGGATAGATGAATTGTATATACAAGTGCATTGTATCGCATCCGTTTCATTTCAGCAATACCATACCACTTTCTGTAAGTTCACCTTCCAATATGGTATTGGAGGATTGAGAACGAACTTTAACGATATCACCAACGCAAGCACTCTTGAGTAAGTTCCCCTGAACCCTCACCTGCAGTGCACCCTTTTGAACTAGAACCACCACGCTTGATCCTTGCTGATAATCAGGTTTTCGACGGACGTGATTTCTATTTAGGGGGACACCGGATGCAATAGGGACAATCGCTTGAAGTGTAGCGTTGGTCATTGAGGGTGTCAGTTCAAACAACGGTTCTCGAACCTGATCAAGACGTCCTCGCACCCATTGCACTTCGACGACTTCACCGGCCTGAACTGCATCCTGAGCTGTTGGGATCTGTCCCCAAATCTCAACATCTCCTTGAACAGTCCACCGCCCACACTGTGTCTCACCTTTCCATCCTTCAATGTAAATCAACGTCTTTCCGCGAAAGTCTTCTTGAGGAGGAATGTCTACTTTAAGGTGAGAGGCTCCATCACATCGATGAACATTCCCCATACCCAAATAGTGGACGGTGACATCTTCATTTGTGACACTCAACCGTCTAGCTATCTCAGATTCTACCTGTTGATGCACTTGGGAGACAAAATCTGCAGATTCCGCGACCGCAACCGATGAATATAGCAAACAATGGAGAGCGAATGACCATCGAGGCTTCAAACTCAACATATTTAGACCCCAAACGTCGGCTACATCGAAAATCAAGAACTGGACAGTCTAGACAATCGATTATCGTTTCAAGTTGTTGACAATCTGCATGGTCTGATCTGCGCTTTCAACGGCTTTCGAGGTCAACTCAAAGGCACGTTGAGCCGTAATCATATTCACCAACTCTTCAGCAACATCCACATTGCTGCCTTCTACAAACCCCTGACGGATGCTGTAATCGTCCATCGAATCTAAATACAGTGCAGCACCTGACTCTGGCGTTGCAGAGTAAAGATTACCCCCTAGAGCACGTAAACCTGCAGGGTTAATGAAGTCAGCAACTTGAATGGTCCCTACGACAACAGGGTCTGGAGAGCTGTTGTAGATTGCAGAAATGGTTCCATCCTGATCAATCTGAATGTAATTGGCATCTGATGGAATCGCGATCCCAGGACTAACCAAGTTTCCTGCTTGATTGACCAATTCACCA
>CALDQI010000431.1:0-5169 GCA_937911635.1 uncultured Pseudomonadota bacterium
AAAGCTATTTATTTTTCTAACGGAACAAGATCAAATAAATGAGCATTCATCCATAAATGAACAGCGACACTAGCTGCGTAACCAATTAGTATAGCCCATGACCATTTAAGATGCTCAAAAAATGTATATATACCTCTGGCTTGTCCCATTTTACAAGGCTTTCCCAAATGTGGTAGTTGCCTAGGTACTTGTGCTGATTGTAGGGCGGGTCTAAGTAGGCAACGTCCGCCGAAATTTTGGCAGAATTTATGAGGGCATCTCCGTGATGGGCTTTGCAAGTTCGAGAAATCGGTGCGTCGTGGAGTACTGGCATGCGTAATGCTAGATCGTTAAAAGATCGACTGGCCCATTGTTTCAAGTAAGCCATTTGAATGCCACAGGTTGAGTCGACTCTGTCCGCAGCTTCCATCAGTGAAACAAGCAGGATGGCTTTCCGTTCCCAATCCAAATTCTGTGCTTCCAACCAATCTCGCATGGCATCCACTTTTGCACCATTTTGAGGCTGAAAGAATCGTGCCTCCTCGCAAAAATTTTTGGTAAAGTAGCCCGGTCTCGGTTCGACAGACGACATCTCTTTGAGTAGCTTGGAAACGTCAGGTGTCTGCTGTGTTCGATTGGCCTGTACATAGCACGTCGCAAGAGCATAGGCATAGGTGTTGAGATCGTTGGAAAACACCTGATAGCCGGCACCTTTTAGGTGGTGACCCACGCGAGATGTACCTGAAAAGAGGTCGACAACAGATCTTGTATTGGGGATGACAGACAGTACTTGCTCGATGGTGTCAAGGAGGGTGCGCTTGGATCCCAAGTATTTGATCACGACAAACTCCTGTGGTTTAACCCTTGCAAATTTTGATCAATGTCATAGGATAGCGAACAAAGAGTCGTTTGTCGATGTTTTGTCTACTTCAGTGGGAGAGAATGTGAACGTTTCAAAAAGTGTCTTGCGTCGTCTACCAAAAACCGATTTGCATCTTCATCTAGATGGATCGTTGAGGCTAGAAACACTGATTGAGCTCGCGAGAGAATATGAGATTGATTTGCCGGCATACACTCCGGAAGGTTTGAAGAAAACAGTCTTTAAACCACAGTACGCCGATTTAGGAGAGTATTTGCAGGGCTTTCAATACACCTGCGGAGTAATGCAGACTACACAAGCTTTGCATAGAGTGGCCTATGAACTCGCTTGGGACAACATCAACGAAGGTGTACGATACATCGAGGTCCGTTTTGCACCACTTCTTCACACCGTCAAAGGATTGGTGACAGAAGATATTCTTAAAGCAGTTTGTGCCGGATTGCAGCAAGCAGGAGATGAGTACAATGCAACCGAGCCAATTGTCTCCGGTGAGGAACCTCCATTTTATTTTGGAATCATCGCTTGTGCCATGCGGATGTTCAATGAGCACTTTCCTGGTTGGTACGGTGAGTTCTATCGAATGTTTAAGCAAACCAAGCGAAAGGATTTGTTCGAGTTGGCTTCTCTAGAGTTGGTGAAAGAGTGTGTGCGATGTCGCAATGAGTACAATTTGCCGATAGTCGGATTTGATCTGGCCGGTCAAGAAGATGGCTACCCCGCCAAATATCACAAGAAGGCGTTTGAATATGCCCATCAAAACTTTCTGCTCAAAACGGTCCACGCTGGGGAGGCTTTTGGTCCAGAGAGTATCTTTGAAGCGCTCAATATAGCGTATGCCGATCGACTGGGACATGGGTATCACTTGTTTTCGCCAGATAAAATCAGAACGAATAAAGTTCGAACACAGGCCCAAAAGGAGGCCTATGTAGAATCGCTGATTCACTATGTGTCCAATAGAAGACTCACCATAGAAGTCTGTATATCTTCAAATATGCAAACCAATCCAGAGATTCCTTCAGTCGCAGCACACCACTTTGGTAAAATGCTGGCTCACAAGATGTCGGTTTCTTTGTGTACAGACAATCGGTTGGTCTCCCATACAACCGTCACCGATGAGTATGCGCTTGCCTTGGAACACTTCGAGATTGATGCCAAGCAACTTAGAGATATCATCACCTACGGCTTTAAAAGATCCTTCTATGCGGGAACATATTTGGAAAAACGCCGATACATTCGTCAGTGCATCGATTATTTTGATCGGATTTGGGCCGAAGAGATGTCAGAGAAGTAGAACAATCAATAGTGCATGGAGTGCATGGAGTAATGATGCGATTGGAAATCGATACAGAGGCATACCTTCGACTGTTGGTAAAGAGGGACGCAGAGCGCATATTTCAGTTGGTAGAGCAGAACCGATCGTATTTGTCTGAGTGGCTTCCTTGGGTACCCAGCACAAAAGCAGTGGAAGACACACAGGGATTCTTAGAGATAGTAGAAGCGAATCATACCTCAAAGAAGGCTGTGCATTGTGGAATAATAGTACAAGATCAACTAGTGGGTTTGATTGGTTTACGGTTCAGTGAGGGAGACTATGTCGCCAATATAGGGTACTGGTTGAGTGAACATGTTTCAGGACAAGGATTGATGACCCGTTCTGTGCAGCAGTTGTGCCGGTATGGGTTTGACCAGTTGCATTTAGAACGCATAGAAATTCGTGCAGCCACCAGCAATCCAAGTAGTTGGAGTATTGCAGAAAGACTGGGGTTTACTCGAGAAGGGATTCTTCGACGATGTGAGCGGGTTTCGAATGGATTCTTTGACCACTACATGTACAGTTTGATTCGTACAGATGATGTAGATTGGCGATAGAGGTTACTTACCACCAAATAGCTTAGACCAAAATCCGCCCTTCTTTTCCTCTTTCGCGTTGCCACCTTTACCACCTTTCTTGGCACCAGGCTCTTGTCCACGGAGACGTTTCAGTTCCCGTTGTGCATCACTGTTGGATGGTTTGATTTTGAGTGCACGAGTGATGGCTCGCATCGCTTTGTCTTTATTGCCATTTTCACGATGGGCTTTGCCAAGGAGTACCCAAGCAGAGTCCAATTTGACCTCTTGATCTTCGTTGGCTTTTGTGACTTCAATGATCATTTCTAACCCTTCTTGAGCCGTCTCTTGGTTGGAACCTTTGTTTTGAATAAAGGTTGTGTATCCAAAATAAGCCTTAAACTCTAGGGAGTTAGGATCGTTTGTGTGGGCTTCTTTGAAGAAATCATGGGCGCGTCCAACTTGTCCTTGTTGAAAGAGTCGCTCACCTGTTTTGAAAGCCTCTTCAGCTTTCCACATGGCTTGCAGCTGTTGCATGGCTGCTTCCTCATCAGAGGCTTTTCCATAGATGACGACATCGATGTATTTTTGACGTTCAGTGTCATCGCTCAGGACGTCATGCGCTTCACGAACTTTATCAAATAGGTTGGTGGCCCGTGAAATGACGTCTTCACCAGCCGTACTAAATTTATCGGGGTGCAGTTTCTTCGATAGTTCAAAATAGGCTTTTCTAAAGTCATCTACCGTATCTGTATGTGACACGCCCAATATTTCAAAGTGATTCGTAGAGGTATTGATGTGAGACTCTAGTTCATCGAGTGAGTTCATCTGCTCTGTAGATATCGACTGGATTTCCACGACTGGTTCTGCAGTTTCTTCTTCCTCTTCTACAACCGGCTCAGGTTCCTCAATGATCTCATCTTCTTTGGCCACTTCTTCAGCGAGTACTTCATCCAAGTTGAACCCCAATAAATCAGAGAGTTTCTCCTGTGCATTTTCGTCCACTTCAAAGAGTTCGAGCGTTTGTAGTGTCCACAGAGCAGCCCAGCCAAGGTGATCAGGAAGACCCATGTTGGATATTGTGACCGGAGATCGCAGATTGCCCTTCAAGGTTGCCATAAAATTCTGTAGGTCCTGTTGATTGCTTTCCATCGGCTCGATTAGTTTTGGCCGCAACTGTTCCATCTCTGAGCGAATCTCCGCTACGCCTTCTTCGTTGCCTTCCAAGAATGCAGCAAACCCATAGACAAAAGCATCCATGGTGGGCAATGAACCAGAAGGGGTTTTACTGGAACTCTTGAGAGCCACTTCTTCTGCCTGAAACCCTTTGAGCACTCGCATTTCGGCTTGAAGAGCTGGGATATCAGTGGTGAGGACGTCTGGGTGACTTTCTTTCACGGCGTCTGTTTGCTCTGTCTTTAAGTTGGATTTGGTCAGCACAAGCTGCCCTTCTACAAAATAAAAGAGCCACTTTTTCTTACCACTTTTGCATTCGATAATGTGAGAGGACTGTTCTTTTACAGTGGTGAGGTAGTGATCCAAAAATGTGGTGTCAAATGATTCCATGGTCCATCCAATCGGGTTGTGTATCAAGTTGCGTGTGTGTCAATATCGCCGTGTCAAAAATGTAGCATGTTCTTCTACAATTGATCGACCTACCAACGGTAAAAACCTTCTCGACTTTTTTTACCCAGTTTTCCTTGTTCCACCAAAGATTTCAACAATCGAGGTGGTTCAAACGCGGGATTTTGTAATTGTTCTGCCAGATACGTCCCGATGTTCATACGCACATCCAATCCAACGAGGTCAGTTAGTTTCAACGGGCCGATAGGATGTTTGTACCCGAGTACCATTGCGGTGTCGATATCTTCAGCAGAGGCAACGCCTTCTTCCAGCATACGAATGGCTTCCATCCCCAAAGCGATCCCCAGTCTTGACGTCGCAAACCCCGGGGCATTTTTTACCAAGATGCTCGTTTTTCCAATACTCTTTGCAAAATCCTCAGTGGCGCCAATGACATCGTTGCCCGTGAGATTTGGAGCGTAGACAATCTCCAACAGCTGCATGATGTGAACTGGATTGAAGAAGTGCATGCCAATCACTCTCGAAGCATCGGATGTGCTCTCGGCGAGTTCTGCGATGGATAATGATGAAGTATTTGTACCGATGATGCAGTGTTCAGGGGTGTGTTCATCAATGGTGTTCAAAAGGGATTTTTTCAGTTCCATGATCTCAGGAACCGCTTCAATCACCATATCGGCATCGGCAATCGATCCAATTAAATCTTGAGAAAGCGACAATCCAGCAAGCGCGCGTTCTTGAATGTCGGTACTGACTTTGCCCTTTTCGACACCTTTCGCAAGATTGAGCACGATCTGTTGGTGCGCCTTCTTTAGCGTATCTTCTGAGATATCGTTCAAAATGGTTGTATATCCAGCCATCGCGCACACTTGAGCAATTCCGCGTCCCATGGTTCCGGCACC
>CALDQI010000432.1:0-3075 GCA_937911635.1 uncultured Pseudomonadota bacterium
TCCCGTACGATTTATCCAAACGGCCGTTCGGTTGGGGATATCGATCGAGTTTTCAGATGAAACGATTCAGTGGAATCCAGCGCTTTTGGAAAAACTTCGAACTCAACTACCTCTGAATGCCATTCCCGAAGAACTCTTTGCAGATTTTTCCGCGGGCTCCTTTGAGGAGATTCAAGCAGGGTGGGTGTTGCTTCAAGAGTGTTTAGAACAGGCAGAATGGACGATTGAGGAAGGTTTTGCGTTAAACCTCTTGGAAACTTCACAGATTCAGTTGTATAGAGACTTAGACACATCCGAATGGTCAAGTGTTCCAAAATTGATTCAGCAGACCTTAGGGACAGGATTTGTTGTTGATACGCAATTACAAAGTGTGCATGCTGGAGAGATCAATCGAAACATTCACGAGTCGGAGTATCTTCCACTTATTCTAGATGCAGATCCGACGCAGCTTCGAGCGATCGCCATTGCTGAATCTGGCGGGAATCTGGTGATTCAAGGTCCACCGGGTACAGGGAAATCTCAAACCATAGCGACCATCATTGCAGCCATGGCTGCCAAAGGAAAGCGGGTCCTATTTGTTGCTCAGAAAAAGGCCGCTTTGGACGTAGTGTACCAGCGTCTCTGTAAAGCCAATCTAGAGCACCTACTACTCGAACTCCACTCGATTAAAAGTAAACGCAAAGCAGTGTTGAAAAGTCTGTCCAAAGCTCGAAATCAGGGTGGTATTCGTCGAGTCCAACACGTTGATTTGCCAGCACAAACCATTGAACACAGACGTCGTCTGGAAAAGGTCAATTCGATTTTGCAGCAGCCGATAGGACAGACAGAACGAACATTGTCAGATATCTTTTCGCATGGGCATCAATCGACTGCTGTATCAACGGCACCCATATTCATTTTTGAGAAGGTGCTCGAGTGGGATGTGGAAACTGTGACTCGACTGCAGCAAACGTCTATAGAACTCTCTCAGCTGATTCAATCTGAGACCCTTCCATGGTCTGACAATCCTTTTCGATTTTTACAAACATCCGATGCAACACTCATGCAAGACAATCGTATTGTTGAATCCTTACAGAGTCTGAAAGAACAGCTGGTGATATTACAACATTCCTTGCAAGAGCAAGAGAGAGAAGTCGGTTGTCATTTTGATGGTACATTCGGAGGGATAGATACACTCCTTTCCAGTCTTGAATATCTGGTTTCTAGGCCGAGTGTCGGGGAACTTAACTGGACGATACTCAAGCATGACCATAGATGGGAGGAAGCCCTTGAATTGATCAGTCACGGTCAGGCGTTGGGGGAAACTCAAAAGCGATTGGAAGTGTTGTTCGAACCAACATCGATCGTACAATACAAACGGATAGAAACTCTATTTACGGTTGTTGAGCAATTAAGAACTCGATGGTGGAAAGTATTGCACCCCAAATGGTGGTCTACGCTCAAGCAGCTGTCGACCTTCTTTAAGGTAGGGGTCACACCTGAAGAGGTCGATGGTCCGATTCATGAGTTGGAGGCATTTCATCTCAAATTGGTAGAGTTTGAAGAAGCCTCTAAGATGGGGGGAATATTCTTTGGGGAACTATGGAAGGGTATTCGCACTGACTGGTCTGATCTACAGCGTCGTTTGCAGTGGCTCAAGCAATTTCCGATTTGGGCGACAGATCACCCAAACGTTCTAGAGAGTCAATACACTCAATCGGTTGAAGGACGAGAACTGACTCATACACACTGCAAGGCTATTCGACGTGCCGCGGACAATGTACAAGCAACGTTGAGAGAATTGTGTGGGTTGCTAGAACCGTTGGAGAGTTCTCCAATGTCATTGAGGTCGGAAGTCAAGATACAACGATTGGCGAATTGGCTTGACCATCCAAACTTGACTCGAGCCGCATTGGCAAGAGCGATAGCCATCAATCAGGTGTGTAGCCCCTTGCGAGCTGTACGGTTGGAAGAGTGGATTCGATGGGTCATGGACGGTCAGTCGAGTAGAGAAGTGACACAGCACTGGGAGTTTCTCATCGGACATAGCCGTAAGTACATTGTCATGGGTCTTCCGAATATACAAAGACTGATTCGGTCAACGTTGCAGACTCTACGAAACAACTACATTGAGCATGATGAAAAATTGTCGATGTATGCTCAAGAAAACTTGGTGGCAGAGCACATTTCAGAGGTGCAATCCCTCTTGTCCGTCGGACAATTGTCGATACTCACATCCGAGATGTCCAAAAGTCGAAGTCGTCGAAGCATCCGATGGTTAATGTCCCATTGTGGGCAGGCAATTCAGCGTCTCAAGCCGGTGATGATGATGTCGCCAATCTCTGTGGCAACCCATTTGCCCAAGGAGATGGAGTTTGATGTAGTGCTCTTTGATGAAGCGAGTCAGATGACGACTCCATTTGCTTTGGGGGCTTTGATGCGGGCAAAGCAAGCCATTGTTGTTGGCGACTCTCAGCAGCTGTCTCCCACTAGCTTCTTTCAAAAATCGAAAGATATGGAGAGTATCTTGGATCGATTTGTAGCGAATGGTTGTCCAAGTATTCAGCTGTCATTTCACTATCGCTCTCGACATCCAAGTCTCATTTCAATCTCGAATCGCTATATGTATGATGGTGGACTAAAACCATTTCCAACCCCCAATACACATCCTCTTGCGAGGGGTGTGCGCTTGATATCTTCAGCGGGTTGTGTGTATGATCGCGGTGGAACAACAACCAATCCACAGGAAGCAGAGGTGGTCGTCACTGCGGTGGCGCAGGGCGGTGTGTGCCGGCGGCCAGCGGCGGCGTGTCAGTCGCCACCGGAACCGCCGGGGTTGCCTTGTTGCTGGTGGTGTCGGATGAGGGCGGTATCCGAGGGCCTTGTTGTCGTTTAAATCGCAGCGACCGGCATTTCCCTGGGGCTTCGCCTCCGGTCGCCTCCGGTCGCCTTTCGGCCGGTCGCGAGGCGCGAAGAAACGCCCGCGGCGGCCCGGGACCAAGTGCAATCCATGCACTGGTCAGCTGCGGGCATAGGAGAGCAAGAATCATCGCCACCAACACCCGTGGCGACTGCCTGCCCATCAACGAGGGCAAG
>CALDQI010000433.1:0-2702 GCA_937911635.1 uncultured Pseudomonadota bacterium
GGTCCTAGCTGAACGGTTGTCCGTCTAGCAAAGGATTTAAAGCCCTCTAACTCTACCCTATCAATGAACACAAACCCACCACAATACCGATCATCGTCAAAAAACAACCCGGACGTTGATGCCGATTGTTTGATACTTTTGAATTCATGATCGCGCCTCCGTTTCCAAGATTTCTTCTACTAACTTGAGGTATTCCTCGTGACCATGACCAATCCATTTCGCCTGATCGGCTATGCTCAGAGTTTTGACAACCTTGGCTGGCATACCTAGAACCAATGAGTTCGGAGGAATAACAGTTTTAGCCGTCACTAAGGCGCCAGCACCAACAATACTTCCCTTTCCAATTACGGCGTTGTCTAAGATGATGGCCCCCATACCAATCAAGCAGTCATCCTCAATCGTACACCCATGCAATAAGACTCTATGACCGATGGTACATCGTTTACCAACCTGTGTCGTTGAAAGTCCCCCCGTAGAGTGAATGATCGTTCCATCTTGGATATTGCTCTCTTCATCGATGAAAATGAGCCCCTGATCTCCCCTCACAACGCAAGTTGGCCAAATACTGACCTTCCGGCGAAGATCAACCTCTCCAATTACCACTGCCGAACTGTCCACCCAAGCATCTGGATGAATCGTTGGAAAGTGTACACCATGCTGTCTTATGGATTGCATATCCGCCTCGATACTAATAATGAGCCAATGAACTGATTGCGTCCCAATTATATGACGGTGTACTCAACTCCGCCAACCTTGAACGACATCACCATCGATATTTATTGAACTAAACGCCCAAGACAATTCGCCCATCAAAGGATCAATGGATCAGATGATAACCCCAGCAATGGTCCCAGTCATACACGCAGCGAGTGTACCGGTCACCATTGCACGTAGACCGAGGGCTGACAGCTCACCGATTCGGTCGGGAGCGATACTTCCAATGCCACCAATCTGAATTCCAATGCTGGCAAAATTCGCGAATCCACACAAGGCATATGAGGCAATGATTCCAGAACGTTCAGACAGTCCCCCAGCAGACAATATATCTCCCAAATGCATATACGCGATAAACTCTGTCAGTACGATCTTCTCACCAAGAAGCGTTCCCACAAGTTGACTTTCAGACCAAGGAATACCCATACAAAGAGATAACGGCGCAAAGACCCATCCAAATATTCGCTGTAATGTCAATACCTCACCACCAACACTAACCCATCCAACAAAAAAGTTGATCATGGCAATTAAACCCACAAATGCAATCAACATCGCCAATACATTGAGCACGAGTTTCATCCCCTCTGCCGCTCCCATAGCCGCAGCCTCAATCATATTTCCGTAAGGCTTCTCTATTGAGAATGGATCCATATCCTTGATTTCAGCCTCTGCAGGCATTGGAAACATGACTTTACTCAAAGCCAATGCTGCAGGAGCCGACATAATCGATGCCGCCACAAGATGGCCTGCTATGGTTGGTATGCTTCCACTCAAAAAGCCTACGTACGCGGCCATGACCCCTCCGGCAACCGTCGCAAAACCGCCCGTCATGATCGAATGGAGTTCTGAACTGTGCATCTTTGAAACATAGGGTTTAATGACCAGTGGCGCTTCTGTTTGCCCAACAAATATGTTTGCGGCGGCAGAGAGGGATTCTGGACCGGTGGTTCCCATAGTTCTCTGCATCACCCACGCTACCCCCCACACTATCCGTTGCATAAATCCGACCTGATAGAGAAGACTCATCAAAGAGGAGAAGAATATAATGGTTGGCATCACAATCCAAAAGGCAATGTTCTTCATGGCGGGTGCCACCTTACCAATTACAACCGTCGCCTCCATTTCTCCATTGGCATTGGGCTTACTCACTTCATGAGGTTCCATTGTCCCAAACGCAAAATGAGCCGCCTCTTCACTGAATGACAGTAGCCGCAAAACGGATTGATTGATCGCCTCAAAGAAAAATCTCTGCATCGTAGGGTGCAAAACAACAACGGCTATGATGAGTTGCAACCCTACCCCCCACAATACTGGTCTCCATTGAATATTTTTCCTATCTACACTGAGAAGCCAGGCAACACCAATGAACGCACTCAGTCCAATTAACGACAGCATCTTTTCCATTGTTTCTCCATATTCATTGAATATCATAGGCTGCTTGAATTAGTTCAAGGGCTTCTTCAATTTCACTATTCTCACTCACAAAGACTTCTGCCAAAACATCTCCTGCATGAATGACAGCGTCTTTTTTATGGTGCAATCGTATTCCCACACCATGATGAATGTCGGTTTCTGATTTGGTCCGACCACCACCAAGCAATAGATTCGCATACCCTATCTTATAAGCATCACATCCTGATACGATTCCTGACCGAGTCGCCTGTACTTCAATCGTATCGTGATATGGATCTGTATAGGGCATATTTAGGTTCCCACCTTGGGCTGCAACCATTCTTTCAAAGGTAGGATAGGCTGCGCCACTATTCAAAATGGACCGGGCACTGGATTCACCACTCAGGTCACACACCAGATCAATCAAATCTTCCGGACCATGCCCTTTGAGACGAGCGATGGCTTCCTCCACCTCTAAGGAGTTGCCTACAGCATACCCCAATGGCTGATTCATATCTGACAGTACGACCCGAGTGTCCAATCCAACCTCGGTCGCAACTCGTTCAATAGCCACTGCCAAATGATGGGCTTCAGTA
>CALDQI010000434.1:0-3651 GCA_937911635.1 uncultured Pseudomonadota bacterium
TGTCGCCGCGTTAATGAATATCGGTCCTGGCTGGGGTGTCGTTGGTCCCACACAGAATTTCTCCACCATTTCAGATATTGGAAAGTGGTTCTTGTCGTTCAATATGCTTGTTGGACGTTTGGAGATGTTCTCAGCATTAATTTTGTTTTACCCCTCGTTTTGGCGAGATTGAGTATGGAGATTTCATGGATCGTTCCCATCGTATGTTCCCTAATTTACCACTGGATCAGCGTGGAGATGTCCGTTGTTTACAAGTGGATTCCGAACTGTTGAAGGACAATCCGTGGGGAGATCCACACTGCCGAGATGTTTGGGTGTATATACCACCGGGATATACGGCTGAGAGTACTTATCCAATGGTGATGTTTCTCTCTGGTTTTGCTGGTACCGGAGAAGGGATGCTGTCTCGAACACTGACTGAGCATTCTTTGGCAACACGATGTGATCGATGGATTGCAGAGGGACTCTGTTCACCCTTTATCGCTGTATTGCCAGACTGTATGACGTATTTGGGTGGGTCTCAGTTTGTTGATTCACCGGCAATTGGTTCGTATGCCTCACATTTGATGACAGAGGTAGTGTCTGTTGTGTCGGATGTCTTGTCTTGGAATGGAAACCTTGGTTTGACCGGTCGTTCATCTGGTGGATATGGTTCCTTGCGACTGGCGATGGAGTATCCTCAGCGCGTTCAAGCGGTGGCCTGTCACGCGGGTGATATGGGGTTTGAGACAGCCTTTGTTGGTGAGCTGACCGCTGCTTTATTGCCACTTCATAAAGCGGGAAGTCCTCTGAATTTTCTCAAAGAATTTTGGACGAAGTCTCGATTTTCTGCCAATGACTTTGCAGCCTTCAACTTGCTCTGTATGTCCGCTGCATACGCTCCCAATATCGACGTGGTAGACGGGGAGTTTCCAGCAGATTTACCAATCAATATAGCGACAGGGGAAATCAATTGGCAGAACTTTGAGCGCTGGATGGAGCACGACCCCTTGACGATGATTGAGGCTGTAGAGCACCAGATACCGCTTCGTAGTCTGGAGTATTTCTTTATCGATGTTGGACGCTGGGATGAGTACAATCTACAGTTTGGTGCGAGGGCTTTGCATGAGCGTTTGAGCGAACTCGATATCGAACACATATACGAAGAGTTTGATGGTGGTCATAGAGGGACCACCTATAGATATGACAACAGCATACCAAATATGGTGAAGGCGTTGATGTAGATTCGATTGGAGTTCCTTCAACAAAAAAGGACCCGTAAAGGTCCTTTGATATAGAAGTCGTCTAGATGTTTACTCTTCGGAAGACTTTCCCTTCTTGCGAATCATTACATTGGGCCGCTCGGTGACTGTTTCAGACATCACATTGATGCTGTCCTCACCGATTTGAGCGTAGTTTACATTTGCTTGGGCTGCCAAGATAGCGGTAACCTGTTCAACATAACGCTTAATTTGCGCATATTCTGGACTGTCTTTGGGGGAAGCATCCAGAGCGGATTGAAAGGCTTTGAGTCCAAGAACTGGATTTCCAGTGATGAGATAATACTCTCCGCGTACGGTATTGATGGCACTGTTGTTTCTCGACAGTTTGTAGGCTCTGTCTAGATGGCTTTCCACATCGATCAGGTCATTTTTTCTGATCAACAACCGTGCTTTACAAATGTGGGCGTCGCTGTTGTCTCGCTTTTTCAATGCTCCAGATAGCAAAGACTCTATGACATCGTACTCTTCAACTTCCAAGTCCAGTAAAATTCCGGCCAGTGCCACTTGAATACCAAGATTGCTAGAGTCCTTAGACAAGATGCCTTCCAGACGTTCTTTGGCGGTTGTTAGGAATCCAGTCTTTCCATCGACATCCATCATGGATCGTTTACGAAGAATGTCAATCTCTCGAAGAATGTGTACAGACGGGGCGTTACCTGAGTACAATTCACTGGCTTTGGATAGAGCGTCACTTGCAGCTTCAAATTGATCCGCCCCCATTTTGCTGAGTAAATTACCCCGTAAACTGTGGTACGTTGGCGAAGTGGGGTGAAGTTCGATTGCTTTGTCTACAGTTTGTAGAGCGGCTTGAGAATGTCCCTGAGAATTGAGTAGGTTTGCCAACTTAAACCAGAGATCTTCTACGTGTCCAAAATGCTCCAAGGCTTCTTGAAGTACCTTGAGTGCCTTTTCTGGTTGGCGTCCCGTCAGCATTTTACTTTCTTCCAAGAAGAATTTTGGCATTATGGCACGTGCACGACGGTCTGCAAATATTTGTTCTGCTTGCTTGCGTTTGTCTTTGTTGAAGAGTGCTCGTTTCGCTTCTAGAAATAAAAGTTCAGGATGATTTGGTGCCATGTGGAGTCCATCTTTGATCTGAAGGTCCGCAATGTGCCCAAAATCTGTTTTTCCTTTTGATTTTCGGTTGGCCAGATCGGTAGCGGATGACACTATAGCGTCGATACAGGGAAGAGGCGTTCTCCAAATTCTCTTTCGTTTACGAGCCGCCCAAAAGAGTGCATTCGCCTCTTGTAAGTATGCCAATTCAAGTAGAGGACTTGGATTGCTTTTGTTGAATTTGGCGGAATTGTCTTTGGAACGTTCCATCTGCTTTTCAGCAATCTCTTCTACGGTATCGTAATTGAAGATGTCTTCAGACTTGTAGACATTGTGGATTAGATCGTGTGCATAGTAGCGTCGATTATTTTGAGATGGGGTTTGTTCTAAGACTCCTGCAGATAAAAGTGCTGTACGCATCTTACGATTGATACCCATTTCCGTAAGGTGCTGTGATTGTACCGGAGCATTGAATACAGCGATCGTTTTGAGAGCCTGAGCCTCGTCTTTGCTGAGTTTGTTGGTCAACTTTTGTACCAATTTACGAAGTTGACGGAAGTCCTTTGCGGAATTCATCAATGCAAACTTCTCATCTGACAAGAGACCATATCCTCCTTCAGCCAGGCTTTTGACAATCAAAAATCGAAGTGCAATGGGGTGACCCTTTGTTCGCTCCAAAATTTGTGCCACCTCTTCATCAGAAGCTTCTGGAGCCTGCCACATTTGAAGGGCGGCTTTAATATCTTCTTCTGAAAATCCCGCCAATGTGATTTCGCGAAGAGAATCCGCCGAACTAGGCAACTGAGTGGTCAAGAATATCATCTTCATCGATGTTTCTGTTCGCCAGAGAACCTCTAGAACCATTTCCAACAAGCCGTGGCTATTGAACTTCTTGCGGTTGTTCAAACGAGCCTGAACCCCACTGATAATAAAGCAATGATTCGTTACAGCATCACTTTTCATCCCGTCTGCGATGAGTGTCAACGTTTGCTGTATTGAGATTCGATTTTTACCAGAGAGTCCTTTTAACAGTGCATCATTGCCAACATCTGCAAATGCTTGCGCCAATCGACCGAGCAACGCATCCGCATTTAAATAGCTATTGATGTGCAAGTCTGGAATTCGGACCCAATCATGTTGGCCAATAACTTCTTCAACTAGATGTCTTTTTCCTAGACCTTCAACCCCTTTGATACAAACGGGGGTACCAGTGGTAGAGAGGAGTTCGGTCAAAGAAGCGGTTTCCTGTGCTCTTCCAATAAATTTCAATGCGACAGATGTCTTTGCTGGTTTAGCTCTTTTGTCGACGCTTTTCTGCAGTTCAATTTTGGGG
>CALDQI010000435.1:0-3223 GCA_937911635.1 uncultured Pseudomonadota bacterium
CTGAGTTTATCGCCCCTGTGTGAAAACAACTTGATACCGTTGTCTGTTGCTGGGTTGTGAGAAGCGGTAATTACAATCCCCAAGTCCATAGTGTCGTCTACGACTATACAGGCGAGAGCCGCTGTAGGAAGAACACCGCAGTCGAAAACGTCTACACCATATTGAATCAACTCATTGGTTAAGAGTTCTTGAATCTCGATTCCAGACTGCCTTGTATCTCTTGCGATTGCTACAGTACCATCGGATACATACACCGCAATCGTTCTGGCGATGTGTTTAATAGACTCGCTATCTAACGGGTACTGACCATATGGCCCTCGGATTCCGTCCGTGCCAAAAGGTATTGCTGTGCTCATGTATCATCTCCGAGTTGGATCCACGTACTGGATCGTGAGTGTACTGGGATCCAAGTTTTTAATTGTGTATGGGGCTTCGGTTGGTAAGGTGAATAAATCTGGATGGTCAGCAAAATTTAGCGTAATGCTTTGCGAGTGTATCAGTTCTTCATTGCTTAGGTCCTCATTGTTTAGGTCTTCCAATAAAGAATCCACATTGAGCAAGAGTTGTTCATGCATCGAGACGTCTTCTTCACTTTCCACCAGTATGGAAATGACATTTGGCTGTACCTCCCAATCAAAATGATTCGAGACTACTTGTAAATTCTCCAATACACTGACGGTATTTCGTTCTTTTAATTCTACCGTAACGTCAATCTGATTGGCTTGTTTGATCGACAGAATCGAACTTTGCAAAGATATCTGGGATGAAAATGTTTTATTTTGATCAAGGTTTCCAATATTCACGACTTTTGTCGATATATATTCCAACTCACTTAGGTACCTTTCAGGTCCTTTAACAGGGATGCTTTTGGGATTGGTTTGTATACTGCTAACCTTGAACTTTTTGTTGGGCGTCCCGATTATATTGGGACGGATTGGTATCTCTCGGATACTGGGATTGTCAAACTCCAGTTCTAGAATGGGGGGAGAAAATCGAGCCACACTTATCCCATCGGGTAAATTGGTTAGTGCGCTTTCTTGAAGTGGTTGTTGATTTTGCCCTAAGTGCACATCTCTTAAGTCGAGTGTCATGTTGAGTTGTCTATTTTTGATTTGTCGGATACGTCCTTTGGCGCCAATTAACTCTACGGAAATGCTTTTCGGTAGCTCCTCAGATTGAATTAACTCTGTTGGAGTCAAGTAATTAATCGTTACCCTTTTTACATCAGACTCTTCTTCGTTGAGTTGAATCCAACTCCAAATGACGATCGAAATCAGTATCGCTAGGATTTGTAGTGGGAGTGTTTCAGACCGCTGTATTTTCATTCGGAAACTCCAGGATCCATAGCCATCAGTTCTTGTAGTCTTTGTCGCAATTCATTGTTGTTGGTAATGAGTTCTAGATTACCGTTTTCCGCAATGGAGATGGTGCCTCTTTCCTCGCTGATGATTAAGGCAATGGCGTCTGACTTTTCAGTTATTCCAACCCCTGCACGATGTCGAGTACCATGTATTTTGGACAAGGTTTGAGTTGTCATCGGCAATATACACTGGGATGCTGTAACGCGCTCTTTTCTAAGGATAACGGCACCGTCGTGGAGTGGTGATGTGGGTAAAAATATGGCCATTAGTAACTCAGACGAGATGAGCGCATCCATTTGGGTGCCCGTTTGCAAAATATCTTTTTGAACCCCTACACCATCTCTCTCGAATATGATCAGTGCTCCAATTCTTCGCGAAGCCAAGGCTGCGACCGTTTTAACAACACTCTCTATGGTTGATACCTCTTGAGAAACTTGACTGTTGGGAAGAAATTGGCCGGCTCTTGCGAGGCCTTTTCGTATATCCTCTTGAAATAAGATGATGATTGCTAAGACTAGATATACAAAGAACTTGTCTAGTAACCAGTATACACCAGTTAGACCTAGCGTTCCTGACCCAGCATACAATAGCAATAGAAACAATAAACCAGCAAGCGATTGAATCGCTCGAGTACCTTGGATAATGAGTAGTGCGCGGTACACTAAGTAACTCAATAAGGCAATGTCCAGTAGGTCGATCCACTGAATCGTTGACAAAAGCCACAGTATTTCCACGGTGCTCCTCTTTGATGAGACTTTGACTTGGCGATGGGTTAGCTGTGGATTTGTTGTAGCATATCCAACAGCTCTTTTGTTTCTTTGACATCGTGCACTCGAAATGCACGTACTCCTTTATACCATCCATCCGCTACAGTTGCCAATGAGCCAATTAATCGATCTTCTGCACTTGGTTGATTCAACAGCGCTCCAATAAATGATTTCCTGGAGGTTCCGAGTAGTATTGGGTGAGTTAAATCGGTGAGTTCTCGTAGTTCTTGCAACAATTGCAGATTTTGATTGACATTCTTAGCAAAGCCAATGCCAGGATCGAACCATACTT
The DNA here is from genome assembly GCA_937911635.1 of uncultured Pseudomonadota bacterium. Lineage (GTDB taxonomy): Bacteria > Myxococcota_A > UBA796 > UBA796 > UBA796 > CAJWHX01. The sequence goes on from CALDQI010000435.1 coordinate 2,421, forward strand.
CTTTTGCATGACAGTATTTCGTTTGTTCGAGTAACCATTCCTTTACATCTTGGACGATATCATCATATGTCGTCAGTCCTTGCATGGTCTTTGGTCTGCCTTTTGAATGCATCAAGATTGCACGCTCAAAATGCTTCGAAGCCTCTTGCATGTCGGCATCTTGAAATCCACGCACATCATTAATAATAGACGCTCCCAAGCGATTTGCTTCTAAGGCAACGGCTCCTTTCGTTGTATCGATGCTAACAGTTATCAATCCTGAGACGGCTTCAACCACGGGGAGAACCCTATCCATCTCTTGTTGTTCAGATACTAAGTCGGCTCCAGGACGAGTCGACTCTCCACCAACGTCAATCCAGTCTGCTCCGGCATCAATTAACCGTTTGGCATGGTCAACTGAACTCCTGTATTTTCCCCCGTCATAAAAGGAGTCGGGAGTTGCGTTGACAATACCACAAATGATTGGCTTCATTAGGCAAATACAAGAGGGTTGTGATTCCAAATGACATTTTGAGATAGGTTTTCAAATTCGTCTTTATTGATGGTCTCTGTCTCTAAGAGCTGATTGGCAACAGAATGTAGGATTTCTAGATTGCTCTCAATGATATTCTTGGCTTGAGTATAGGCATCTTCCAATAGTTTCTTGACCTCTGAATCCACCAATTGTGATAAATGTTCAGACGTAGATGACTTCTTTGAGTAATCACGTCCCACAAAGACTTCACCATCTCCACTCAAGTTCATTGGACCAACGGCTTTACTCATCCCAAACTCAGTCACCATCGCACGTGCAATCTTTGTAG
>CALDQI010000436.1:0-5811 GCA_937911635.1 uncultured Pseudomonadota bacterium
GTTCAATCCAATCTTGCCGACTCAAATCGCTCTTTGGTGGAGTCGATTCGGTCCGAGGATATTCGCGTGGTCATTTGGGGGTATTACGGTATCTCCACTGAGGCACCTGAGTTCGGAAACTGCAACGCATCTATAGATCAGCTGTCGCAAATGCAATCGTCACTAGCAGACGAAGACGATGGGGTACTGTGGGTGAACGGTAAGGCAGATATAACCGGGGAAGACCTGTCGTATTATGATGATGATTTAATTCACCCGTCTCTTAAGGGGTCACGAAAGATTGCGGAGCAGATTGTAGAGGCGATTGAGTCTGCCCAATGATCAAGTTATTCAATCGCATGTTGCCAATTTGAGTCGATATTCTCCATCGTCGCCCATGCCGATGTACGCCATCCACAGAGTACCATGCCACAAAGTCAAAGAAGGTTCACGCACACTCCAAGCCTCCTCTCCAGATTCTGTTAAATCGAGCGCCAGTTGACGATCATTCCATACCAAGCCATCCTCCGATGTTGCAGACAGAATCCTCCATGGCCCAGGGTCTGTCTGAGAAGTGTCGTATCCACCATACCAAGCTTTGTAACCATCTTCGGTGTTCAGCACGTTCATCTGTGCAACTGCACGGTTCTCAAAAGGAGAGTCCTCCTCGGCTGCCAAAACGGGGCCTTGAGGTGTCCAATTATCATTCACCAATTCTGCGCTGCCAATGGAATAGGTTTGTCCATTGAATCCTGTGTACCACATGCGGGACCCGTCATCACTCAATGATGGATACAATTGTCCGAGAGTGTCAAATTCATCAGTTGGTACAATCTGAATGTCGGGCATACTCCATCCGATTCCGTCGGAACTGGTTGCTATTCCAATCCGGCCTCCACCAATGTGCGTTACCAAACCCTCTTCACCAATAGAAACATGCATGTGCATAATGTCTGAAAATTCAGACAAGTCCGTTATGACCGTTGGCTCAGACCAGGATAGCCCATCAGAACTTCGAATTGCTGTGATGGTATCCGTCATTCCATCTCGTTGTGAATAATACAACCACAATTCATTATTGAAGACAACTAAAGAGGGGGCGACTTGATTGGAGATGGAAATGGATCCTGGTGTTCCATAACGATTCCACAAAGTACGTTGGTCTACACTTGTTAGGCATTGAGATGGTGTGACCTCAGCAGTATCACCAAACTTCAATGACTCGCATGCAATCAACAATGAAAGTAAAAGGAAAGACATGTGATAACTGTATCCCTTTCGTTTAATTTGAAAGTCCTTGGCTTTATCGGCATTGGTATTCTTGAAAAACTATACACCTTTAAACACAATAATTGCCCTTTGCAATTACCCAAAGTTCATATGGATGTTAAAATTTAACATGGAGTCCTTATGATTTTATTCTCATTGATGCTGGGATGTGTTCCAGAACAAAACAACGATGGATTTGGCATTGCCGGTTCCAATCCAGATAGGAATCTTGATACGGCTGAAGAAGTAGCAGATACAAATACTGCAGATACAAATACTGAAGACACCTCAGTTGAATATTCGAATGACGATGCCTTATTGGAGAATCCATTTGCGGCAGACAGCAGCTCAGTGTGCGGTGACCGTACGGTTGGTACAGATATCGGAGACTGTGCTGTCAATTTTGGATTGATTGATCGCGAAGGAGAAGTGGTTCAACTCCATTCATACGCTGGCTCAGTCTTGTTTCTCGATTTGAGTGGTTTTGGCTGAAGTGGCTGTAGAGACTCGGGTCCGGGTTTTAATCAGTTTTACTTAGACAATCAAAGTCGAGGCTTGGTGTCCATTGCAGCTATTCACTTCGCCAACATTGACGAGTTACAAGTTTGGGGTCAAGAGTATGGCGGAGACGTGGTCCTCATTTTGGATGAGGCTGGCTTCGTGTATGATGAGTACAAGATGGATGACTACAGACCACAATACATTGTTATTGATGAAGACATGACAATTGTATATAAGAACTCAACACCGAGTGGTAAATCTCCGGCTGAGCAGCAAGTGTTGTCATTGTTAGAATAGAGTTTTGGGTAGAGTCTATTGAATGACTTCACTCAAAAGGAATATTCGGAGTCGCTACAAAAGGACGACACGGTTGACCTCTCAAGGAAGGACAAGGAGGGTACTCCTCGGGAACGTCAATGTTTGGTATCGTCCGCATCGATAGTTTAGATGGGAAGAGGTCTCCATATCCCAGTTTAAAAGTTGGGGTGTCGTCATAGAGTGGGTTTTCAAATTCCCAAGTCCCATGGTCTCTACCGGGTGTTGTAATAGACACGCGCAATGTTGATCCGGCTCGTATAGCATGAGCCACTGATGGAATTACAACGGTTGCAGACTCCCATTCATCGAGGGGCATGGGAGACAAATCAGCCAGATTGTACGTTCGATACAGATCTAGACCATTCACGGTTGCAGCTCGGTGACTGAGATTCAACCATCCAGACTGTATGAGCGTTTCATTTCCATCGGGACGAACTTCAGTCAACGTGGCTTGGACGGTGACTTCTTCGACCGGACTGTTTACATACAGCTCCAAGATACCCGGTCCTGCAATTACAGTGTTTTCTGTAAATGGTTCTGTTTGATAAGAGGCAATATGTCCACTCTCAAAGTTGTTCCATTCAATATCCCAGAGTGGTACCAGCAATTCGTACCCTGCCGGTCCAAAAAAGGTGTCATCACTAGCCTCTGCGTCAAAGGTCCACGTATCTACACCCGCATCTGAAGGGGCATCTGTGAGAAGACCTTCTGCTCCCAAGAACCATTCGATTGTCCCAGTGTCTTCGGGTGGCCAAACATCGTAGAATGCTTCATACCTGGGTATGGGTGCACCAGGTTGGTCAGTCCCAGCACCCATTTCAAATAAGACATGTACGGTTGGTTCTGCTTCGTATGCTTCTAGGGCATCCTCGTAGTCCATATTTTCGAAACGGTCTTCAGGGAACTGATATCCATCCATTCCAAAGAAATTGCCAAATTCGGTTCCACCAAGAGACCGAATCAAAGGATTCATTTTGGGGACTCGTTCGGCAACATAAAACTCTAAGAACTCATACCAACGGAATGCGTGTATAGGGGAGTACCCATCAGGGTGCCTTCCATTGCCGAGCATGACTCGCAACATTCTGGATTGGTCAAAGGATTGAAGCATGTTTCCAAACTGGGCCCCCGTTTGTTCATCTTGAAATGAACCTCCGTAAAATACAGGGGCTTCAATTTGAGATACCAACAGGGTCAAGTCTCTGGCATCTGCGGCATCGGGTCTTGTGTCCATGGCTCGTAGGAAACTCTCAAAATCAACACTGTGATTGGACAATGAAAGATTTTCCTCGCAGGTAGTATCGCCATTGTCGATTCTTGCTGAAACCCAACTTGCCCCTCCGGCTTGCGAATCCGATTCTCTGGCATTGACCCATTGTCTGGTAAAGCCTTTATTGTAGATTCCACCCGGCCACTGCATCTCCCAAGCGTCGGCAATGGTGGACAACGGTACTATCGCAGCCAGTGAGGGAGGAGTGGTAGAGGCAACGTACAACTGAGATATTCCCGGATAGGAAAGACCGACCATTCCCACTTGATTGTTCAGTACCCAAGTTTGTCTGGCAACGGTTTCAACGATGTCGTATCCATCTGCGTGTTGGGCTCGGTTGAAGACATCAAAGACTCCACCCGAACAACCCGTACCGCGCATATTTACGCTAACGGTGGCATACCCAAGCATATTTGCGATTAAACTTCCCGTGTCTTGTCTGTCTGAACGTGATGGAGAGTACCCAGAGTAAATGACCACAGTGGGATAGGGCGCTTCTCCATATAAAGCGGGGTCGGGGAGTCGGACCATTGCGCTAAGTAAGACCCCATCTCGCATTTCAATGTATTGGAAACCACCTTCTGGATCTTCGAGTTCTCCAGAGATGGGTGACGTTGGGACGCCAACCAATGTTTGTTTTTCATACACAGCTGTGTCAGGGATATCATTCACATCTAGAACGTTAAATGTTCCGGACCAGGCTAAGTTTTCACTGGTGTCGTCTTGAATGTAGTATCCATCACCTGGAATCAGAACATTTCCGTCTGCCATCGAAAAGTTTTCAAAATTATTGGGGTCGAGCGTGACGTGTTCCGCGCCAACATAGGCAAAATGTGCTGTGCCATCATCATCGGAGATCAATGTAACAATCGGTTCATCATCCGATCCGTATAAGGTTAAGGGGGTAAACGGAGAGGCATTTAATACGGTGACGGTTTCCACACCGGGACTAACGTCAAAGTCAGCGGGTCTTTCTACTTCAACCTCCTTTTCGTTTGAACTGCATCCAACAAGTAAACTGAACGTGAGTAATAAAGACATCTGTACTCCAAGGTCAAACTGAGCTACGTAGGTTCCAGTCTTTCAGACATCAGGAACTTACAATATCGAACATACGATTGTGTAGAGTGTATCCAGTTGTAACGGAAAATGTAGTGTTGGTTGTTGATGAATCTCAAAATCGATATACGATAGTTGAAAAACATTGAGGTGATGTATGTTTATCGGTTTGTTTATTGGGTTGAGCTCTGTTGTCTTTGCAAATGGTGGCGTCGTAGATGCCACTGAACCTGCAGCGTCAGGGGGTGTTGTCTTGAAACAGTCTACTGATGTAACACTCGTTTCAGAAAAGTTGACCATTAAGGTTTTGGATGGCAGTACATATGATGTGGATGCACTATACACACTAAGCAGTGCCAAAGCCCAGACGGTTCAATATGGCGTACCATTAGCGTGGTCTATACAGTCAGAGAGTTCAGAATACATCCAAGAAAAACTGACCGTTACACTGAATGACAAGCGACACAGTTGCGATAGTATCCAGTTTGATAAAGGATCCGACGAAATCGCAGAGCGAAGTGGGTGGTGCTTAATCTCTCTTGAAATACCGAAAGGAGAGTCCATTCCCTTGCATCTTCAGTACACAGGTCAGCTGCTTCGTGAAGACTTTGCGACCAACAAATCAATGCACGTAGCTTATTCGACTAGGGTTCTGGAGTACCATCTGTTTCCGGCTGGATACTGGAATGGCAATGCCAAAACTGTAGACATTACGCTTGATTATGGAGCATTGGCCCCCTATGCAAAATTGAAATTTATCAAGCCGCATTTGTCTGAAGGGGCGAAGCGAATATGGCATTTCGAGGATGTAGACTTGAAGACACTCGGTACATTATCCGTAGACTTAGATATGAATCCTGTTCTAGAACACCGAGACATGAAAGCGTTGATTCAGAACAACGAATTTAAAAAGCACACAACAATTACCGCCAGTTCGACATTGTCTGCGCAAGGTAGCAATACCTATGCGGTTGAAAATCTACAAGATGGAAACATGAATACAGCCTGGTGTGAGGGTGCAAAAGGAAATGGTGCAGGGGAAACTCTTGAGGTGCGTATTCCTCATGAACCATTTGCCAACAAGGGACCAATGCTTTGGGCGTTGGCAGTTTCTCCGGGTTATGCAAAAAGTGAAAAGGCATGGAAGGGAAATGGGCGAGTTCAATCTTTGAAAGTTGGTGAGTGTGGAGCCTCTGCATTTCAGATATTAAGCCTGCGAAACGACAATCACACCCATTCTCTACAATTGCTTCAGGCTGAGGAGTATCATGACTCACAGTTATTTGAGCAGATTCAAAACAATATGATGCAAGGCAAAGAGATTTGCTTGACTGTCAGCATTGATAAAACGGCTGATGGCAAGTATCCAGATACATGCATTTCCGAGTTGCATTTTATAGCAGGTATGAACTAAG
>CALDQI010000437.1:0-10642 GCA_937911635.1 uncultured Pseudomonadota bacterium
CTTCAGTGTCAACACAGATCCGTACCGTTCCGACAACAGCATTCCAAAGACATCGTCTAGGCGAGGATTGTCATCCTGAATCATAGAGTGTAAAAAGGCTTCTGGACCTTGAGCACTCAACGTCACCCCACGCGTAAAGTACACATTGAACGCCTCTTGGGAAAGTTTCTCGTCTAGCGTCGACAAATAGCCCTGTAATACATCGTTGACCCAGGCTCCTTTGGCTACCGTCAGTAGACGTAGAGCATCAAAGAATCTAGCATCCTGTGTGGGTGTAGGCTCTCTCAAATTGGATACACTTTGCCGCAATGAGGATACATACTGTGCAATCTCGACTTCGACGGGAAGATCTGTTGATGTATCTGCAAGGGCTGTACTCATATCTACCCCTATTCTTTCAGTGCGTTCTGCACGCATCTTGATTAAATACTCATCTAAATCAATGGTCGTTTCTTCAGCCGATTCGGAGTCCAGCGACTGATGCACCAATTCTGCTTCATGAAGTAGATCGTTCAACTCTTTCTTACGGGCCTTATAGGCAACCCGTTCCTCTCGGATATCGGCGAGTGTCTCATAGACAAAGGCTTTTTTCAATATCTCAAAATAGAGTTGTTCAAAATCCTCCCCAAAGATCACAGGTTTGGGAATCTTCGCGAAGATAGATTGATCAACAAAGTGCGAATATAAGAAAGAAGCCGTCATCCAAGACTCTTCAGACCACACGTCGTTCATTCGATTCAATATGGGTTCCATGATGTCGTTGTCGATCATATCTGTCGTCCACTCTTTGACATCTTCATCTCTCGAATGGAATATCAAATTGAGTCCGGCAAGAAGCATGTCCTCGTATGGGGAATTTAACAACTGTATACAGGCTTCTTTTAGACGACCTTGTACGTGAAGTATTCGCAATGCATCTTTGTCTATCGCAGCGTGACGTAAGGCATAATCATCACTGTCCATCGCTTCGAACAACGCATCTGAAACCCAGGTATCCCCAAAGAACTGCTTCATTTGAGACAAGGCAATACGCTTTAGAGAAAAATGTTTCGATGCAAATGTCGCTCGAACAAAAGGCGCATATGGTGGGATAACTTCCCCTTCTTCCACCTTCTTCTTTTCTGCAGACGTACGAGGCGTTCGCATCGTTGCATCAATGGTGTCTCTAAACGACACCCCATGGTTTAGGGCATCCAGATTCAAGAAATCTGCCCACAACTCTTCGTGCCAAGATAGCACTGACTTATCAGCCCTAATCATTGTATCTTGCACATTGCTATTGATTTCCGATAACACATGGGTAAATACTTGATTGATTGAGAACTGAAGTAAGAACTGACGAGTTTTCACCAAATCTGCATGAATCAAATTGTATGTCGTATACACCTTGATGAGTTCACTCAACTCATCCCTGGCCGAGCCACTCTGTGCCCAAAAGAGAATCCGATTGAGCAATTGAACTTCCGGAAGCAAGCGCTTTGGCAAGCCAATCAGCGGAATGGTCGGATCGATACTAGACTCTGTTGTCATGTTGTGAATATCCGCCTCGGCGATCAATCCACCACCTTGTTCTGCCACCAAAGCATCCCAATCTTTTGCCGTAAATCTAGGCCAATCTGTCCAGTTTGAATCAGCCGCCAGCTTCTCTCCTATACGTTCTTGCAATCGAACCACCGCATACATTCGAACGTCGTCGTAAGGAGAATCCATCATCATAGAAATCAATGACAGCAACGCATCTTCTCCGTCGCTCTTCGCTTTTGCGTAGAGTCCGCGCAGCGCTTTGGCGCGAATGTTGACATGTTTTGGTCGTTCGCCACGTTCGCGAATCTGTGTAAACAACTCCGTGCGCGTACTCTCAGTAAATGTAACTTCGCTACTTTCAAATAGATACCGAACCGCAAGTCTCTCCGAATGCGAGTAAACATCGTCTTCAAAAATCAAATTGACAATGCGTCTGGATACATGACGGGTAATTTCAAAGTCATAATCTTCGACGAGTACTCGAATCTCTTGAGCTTTGTCTCTAGAGGCATACTTGGCTTGTTCGTTTGGTGCTTGCAATATGAGTAGACGCAGTTTCTGCTCTACGATGGGTTCATCAATAAACTCGAGCAACCCGTCAACTGCGCGAGACTTCACCACATCGTCTTTGTCATCTACGAGCATCAATAGAATTGGCAATGCAGAGGGCTCTCCCAACTTTGCAAGGGCCATTGCTCCCAACGAGGCGATCGAGGGTTGATAAGAGAGTGCCATCTCTTGCAGAATCAACTTTTCGGCACCCGTCAAATCTCTTGTGAGATGAGGCGCTGGATACTCTAACTCAACTCTTTGCGCCAAAAGAAACTCTTTCACAATCCAAGACATTGGAAAGGTTTGAATACAATAACTAAGGGTATTGAGTTGCTGTACCCATAAGGTCTCATTGGATTTTTTGCTGCCGAGTAACAATGTCTCCAACTCTGTAACAATCTCTTTTGCTTCTTGAAGATCGACCCTTTTTGCAGCTCGATTTTCTTCTGGAACTGCAGCTAGAAACAAATTTCCCACTGTCTGATCGATGACAAAGTTGTTTTGCACATGAGACCACAAACTTTGATCTGTTGTGTTTGAACGAATCTGGCGATCTACAAACCCTGGATACTGTCGACGTTCAGACTCCAAATCATTCATTTGACCATGTAGAACAGAATCTAAGGAACGCAGATACTTTTCAGCACCCTCTTCAGCAAAAAGCGACAAACGAAATGCCAACTCGCGTAAGTTGTCATTCGAGGACTCCCGAACTTGTCTAAGTATATCTAAGGAATCTTGTTTCAATTCAGCGTCTTGAATCATCCCCTTTAAATACAGAAGTTTTAATCCTTGGCGTTGAATCCAAGAGTCTGAATGCGCAACGGCCATCAGCACACCTTCTACACCTGGTAGAAACGGCTTCTGCTGTGCAAATAAGAAATGAAACGCATTGCTGACGATATCATCTTCCGAATCTTCATTGAACAAATATAGCACTTGCTCAAAAGCCATTTGATAGGTGGTATTGTTTGGATCTGTGTCTCGTTTGCGTGCCAGTTCAGCATAGCCCCTCAAACCTGCTTGTCGGACTGCCAAATAACTTGACTCATTCGCCAAATCCAATGGATACAAGGATTCATCACCATACAAATGCGGCATTCTCAAATACGCGAGTACATCCAAACACGTTTGTTCCCAGCGAACACTCATCAAATCTCTAAATATCACCACCAATCGTGGATGTCCTGTTGCATTCAACAGCTCTAAGGCTCTGCTCACAAAGCTGGGATTGCTTTCGTTTCGAACAAAACCAATCAACACATCAATACTGAGTTGATCTCCAAAATCTTCTATGTATGCGAGCAAAGACTCTCGGTTGACAGGTTTACCGTCCATCTCTTGCTGAGCATAATGCCATACACCAGTCAAGTGACGAACAACTTTATCTCCTACTGATCCAGTTGCAGACATATCGTTCATGTCGATACTTCTAAACTTTACTTCTGCAGAATCTTCTCTGGTAGCCCCAGTTTGATGGTCGTGTCCAGACACCAAAATATCTTCAAACGCCCAATCACCACGCTTATCTTTGACTGGCACGCGGACGGTACATACGCAAGTTGCCGACAACGATAGGCTCCTTGAAGTACTTTTGTCTGTTTGCCACATACGCAAGGTATTGTCATGACTCAATGAATAAAAATAGTACCCTGGTCCTGATAATACTGCTCGAATATTTTTGGAGTGTCCACCTTTTCCAGACGCTGCGATGCCTTTTGGGATGCGTTCTTTAACTTTCAATCGACTCATCGTCAGATCATTTGCAAACGCCGTTAGGTGCTGAACACCATCATGAGACAACGAAAACTGCAATCCTGTGATGTGACTCGTATGGCCCATTTGTTTTTGAGCCGTTTGCGTCGTCAGTATCTCACGCTGAAAATCATAGAGCTCCAAACGTTCGACAAGACTCTCTCCTTCAAGTTTACAACGGAAGATCAAATACAATCCATCGTCAAACCCCAATGCAAAATGGGGTATACCTGTTGCTTCTGCACCTAGAGCGGTAATCCTTCTCAACCCATTTTCAACCGATACTTCAGCGTCGGATTCATCCATCGTTGGTCTAGGCTGCGGCGCGGGTTCTTGCCAGATAATCTTGTCTGTATCCAAATTGTACAGGGCCACTGTTTGGGCAGTATCTTTCTCCAAGACAAGAACCAATACATTATGGCTGATGGCTTCGGCAAAACGTATCTTGTCGGTCGTTGAGAAAGCAGTCAAACCCAAATTACTGGTATTTCCATCAAAATCTTCTTCCGATGGAATGTAGGGCAAGTGATATCCCTGGCCCTCTGTATCTATACACACAATGCGTTGACCCTTTTGATACTCTGGATTAAAGGTGTGGTCAAACTCTGTTTTCTCGAGTTGTTTTAAAACCTTTGCCGCCCTTTTGGCATTGGCTTTGGCATTGGCTTTGGTATCGTCGATAGTTGTAAGCAAATATATTATCGTGTTGCGTTCAAGTTCTGACAACTCTTGCGTCTTTGATATATCTAAGACTCGCTTGACACTCTCTACTTGTGTATCAACGGACAACTCTTCGCCTTCATCTAGAGCCTTTATGGATTTTTTCAATGCTCGTTCAATAACTGTGTCGTTTGCCAAGACAACAGAAACCATGTCTGGATCCATTTCCACACCATCATACACAAACGTCATCTCTGGAGTTGATTGATTGGGCATAGACACAAAGGATTGGATCGGGTGAGGTGTCGAGATAATCCAACGCTCAGAATCTACACGGGCCAATATATTGTGGATGGGAGCGAACTGAATACCCAAGTTTCGTCCCTCAGAGTGAGCCGTTGCCATCAACAACCAATTGTGGTGTTGAACAACATCCACAACATTTCCGCGCAATGGAAGGTTTAAAGTCTTCGATAAAGCCATGAGATTCACCTGTTTAGTAAAATAGAATATTCTGTTTCAATGCGTAAAATTGGAAAGACGAAACTGAGAAAAGTTAGACCTGATCAAATATCGTCAATGCTTCAATTGGTTGATGTTCATATTTTGCTTCAATGTAAGCCAGCGCGGACCAGACAACTTCTTGAACAGCCTTGCCTTTATACGCCGTTAGTTCTTGAAACACTGGAACGATCGCCTCTGCAAACACACGATCTTGCAGCGCCAAATCTCGAAAACTCTCAATCAACAACCGCTTGGTTTTCCAAGAGGGTACCTTTTCGACACCCCGTTCAGACTTTGGTCTGGGATTTGAGGGCAATTGAAACAACTGCCGTATTGCAAAGAGCACCAGTCGACCGTGGTCCGTGAGATTGGGATGAATGTTCTCTGAGGTTCCCTCTCCCAAATACTTGATTGTTCCCACTGCCGCATATTGTGTTGGAAAGGTTTTGGACACTTTTACTTTTTCCCGTTTCCCTCGTTCCATATTACCAGGAACGACAGAGTTTTCATACGGTGTCCACTCTGGAGTAACCAGCGGAATATGGGCTATGTTGTACAGCACCTGAATCACGAGTGCACGCACGTTGGCATCCGGACTGGTTGTCAGTTCTACCAGTTTGTCTGGCTGTGCAAAACGGCTTGGAAACGCTTGAATGATCTCCAATCCCAAACTCCGAACAGTTCCATCCGTCGAATAACAGTATTCAAAGAGCTCTTCTGGCGTGAACGACTCGTGCATCAAATCTATGGTGGCAAACTCTGTTCGAGGCGTCATCATACACTCCACAACAAAATCTCGGACTTCTTCTGTACCCGTCAGCAAAGGCACCAACTCCGCAAATCCAAATGTTCCGCTATTATCTCGGTATCGTGCTACCCAGTCTGTCCAATACATCTCCGCCAATTCCATCGCAAAAGAACGATGATACTGCGATCGTTCTGACTCTGGATCTGGGTCTACCTGTCCTATAAACCACTCGAGTGAGAAGTGATCGGGAGACACAATACAAGAAGCATCCACATCAAACGATTGCTGACGAATCTCAGCAGATCTTTCTAAACGACCAAGCAAAAATGGCTTCCAAAATTTAGCACTATCGGAATTGTATCTCAGACCCGCATCAAGTTCTTCGAGCATTCGATCAACACCGGCACGATTGCCTTCTGGTGTATCTTCTAAAGTGCTTTCATCTACGGTGTAATCCAACAGGGTAAGTCCATAATTGGGAAAATTCGTCTGAAACAATTTTCGGATGGTACCGTACGCCCATCCACTTTTGTTTCGTCTGTCTAGAACCCAACGATATCCGAGTGTCTCCACACTACAATCGATGTGACTTGCAATGGTTTCGATGGCAAACGCTTCCGTATTTTGATTTTTATAGCTTCGATGACCCCAAATATAAACATGCTGATATTGAATAGCCGCTTTCCATTGGTTGCTTGCATCCAGCTCTTCGTCTAGGAAACTCTTCCATCCCTCTAGAGTATATTCATCCCTTGATATTAAGTGTTTCAAAAATGCAATAGGGAAATCGACTTGGTCAACTTCATTGCGGTACGCATCGATTGCGTATTGTCTGTTTTCTTCGCGCCTTGAAACCAACAGTTGTCGATAATCGATGGTTGTAAAGTTTGAACCTGCCAGTGTATTCCCTTGGACATCCTCTTTGCTCAACGCTTCCCAAGCCCAGTTGTATAGAATCAGCTGCGCCGGCTCAGAAAAAACATTTTCATAATACACGGGATAAAAGTCCAAGTTGGATTGATGAAATCCTTCTCTTATGAAGGTTTCGGCAAGGTTCACTTCTCGTATGTCTGATGCGTACAGTCTGTTTTTCAACCACTCCACACCAATTTGCCTTTTAAAGCGTTCCTTTATCGATTTTACGGCATAAGAATGCATCCGATCGTCCGATATCAACTCCGTCCAAAAGTCTAATGACAACTGCGATTGATACGGAGACCTTTTCTCGCCATCAGGAAAGAGCAGAAACAAACCCAACTCATGAATCTCTGATTGTCTTTGACGGAGAAGCCAAAGCACCTTGTCCAAATCAATTACATCCGTCAGTCTTTCCATGAATTGCCGAATAAAATTGCACGCATAGTTCACCAAATCACTGTCCAAACGACCAAATTCTGGATTTAAGAAAGTGAGTACAACATGATGCAATCCATGATCAATAAATTTCGCTTGGGGAATATCTGTTCCCAAGGCTGGATCCGTAGCACAGACCCATTCAATCACAAACTCACGAATACTTTTTGACGCTGACGGATTGCACCCTTGTGCCACAATCCATTCAGTTGGCAACCGTTTCAAAGCCGACTGATGATTGCTTCTCAACATATCGAAAGCCCATTCTCGAATGTCTTCACAGGCTGCATTACTCCAAAGGTTGCGTAGAACATCTACAGATTGTGTACTTGTCCACGTGAGGTCCTCCGCCCAATCAGCCCAAATATCTCGATTGTTCCACCAATTCCTAAATGTCGGGGCAACCAACAAGACTTCTGCCGTAACAGCTTCTTGTGTTTCATCAGACAATAGGTAATATTGATCATTCAACAGGCGTCTGAACATCTTGTTCAGAAATATCCTCGCCTCCTTAGTGATTTCAATAGAAGAAGAATCAAACTCGGTGAGTGAAGAATCGTTGTAGTATGAATAAGGGTCGGACCAATCAATGACCCCCACTTCATTCGGCAAATAGTACTCACTCAACTCCGTTCGGATACCTCTTTCGGTTTTAATATAGGCATTAGACGTCTTCCACCGATTGTACGTCAGAGCAAAGAGGGTCCAACGTTGATCCAAAATCCCTCGCTTTAAAATGTACTTAAACGCCTGCCATGGGCCCCACTTTAGTGGAACATGCTGCACAATCTTCGTCAACTGCTCCAAAGCATACGAACTGTTGTCATCATAAAGCATCAACATAAATTCGCCTACTTTGAGACGCTCAGGAACGTGTGCAGCCTTCTTTTGTACAAATTCATTGAAACGTTGTGTAAACAATTCCGCTTTTTGCTTACGGATGGCTTGATGTGGATAACGACTGTTGTCTTGTGGATAACGAGGCTTCACATTTTCAAGAACATCAGACTTGATGGCGTCTACATGATAATCTCTTCGAAACTTCTCGTATCCCTTCAGCACTTTGGATATAGACTCATTGCTAGCAGAGGTCACAGAACGCAATTTATCGTTCAGACGTTTAATGGATTCCATTCCTATGGTTGTTTCCTCACCATTGACAGCAGCCCATGCCGATCCAGAATGAAATACTTCTGTGCCTGCATTAAAGCCGTTGTTTTCAAGAAGCTCTTGAACTTCCATTTGAACCAACCCTACAATCTCTTCGCGATCTTCTTCGTCAAACTCGTCAACTTTATTGAGGAATACAACAATTTTTGAGAGGTTACCCTGTTTTGCAAGAGCAATTAGTTCTCTTGTTTGAGGCATCACACCGTCCGCTATAGAAACGACCAAACATAGTACCATTGCCTGTTGCAATATCGAAACAGAAATTTCTGAACTGGCAGTTCCGTCAATGAGACGAAATCTTGCCCCATCTGTGTTGGTATACGTACACTCTGAGTCGTTCCCTACGACAGAACCATCTTGTGTATCATACAACTCGAACAATGCTTGGTACACTGTTGACATACCGTGTTCTGTATGACCGTGTAAAATGACCGTCTGCTGAGATATCTGTACTGTTTGTGTGGGGTATGGATCCAACTCCACCACTTTACAGACATATTCGGCCAATCTAGGGTCTTGTGTCTTGTAGGCTTTCACCAGTCCCTTAAGAGAAAGCGTTCCATCATCATACAGCTGCTTGTCATCGGCAGAAATTGTGTGCATAATTACCCCATCGTGCGAAATCAACCCATGATTTCAAATGTACAATATTATACCATATTTGTGTCTATCAGAAACTATTTTATGCCTCAATCACTCAAATATAGCGTTCACTGAAGTACCATACTATGGTCAATGAATATTGTTGGTAGTCCATACAATATCCACCTTAGATAGTGTGACCTTCTGCATATCCCAAGTATGGATTCCAAACATTGTGCCTTGGATCAGACTTAGCCCTTATTGTATCTTCATTGATATCGATTCAACCAAATTCAAAATTAGGATTGACCGATTCATTAAAAGACCCAGTGAATAAATGGATCAAGCCATCGATGAGTTGGAGGCTAACCTTTCCGATTCACAAGGTATGTTGTTGTATTTCTCTGGGCACGGATGTGAAAATCAAGGAAGCACCCATATGATGCCCATTAAAAATTCTAGAGATCATCGAATAATTTAAAGAGAGTCATGACTCTCAATATACCGAATATAGCGTGAACTATTTCTTCTTCAACAACTTTCGATATTCATCTTCTTCCAAGGTTTCAATACCCAACTTGATGGCTTGTTTATATTTGGCATTGGTTGCATTGTGGGCGATTTGATCTCCACACACCAAATAATCGACTTCTCCACTGATGCTTGATACCACATCAGCGCCAGCCTTCTCAGCTTCTTCTGTCATCTCATCTCGTGGCTGACTCATTTTTCCTGTAAAAACAATTTTTTTTCCTTTGATACTCATCCGTACATCCTATGTTTATATTGGCATCATCAGTATACATAAAATCGGACAATAGTTTGTAAGAAATCGATTGATTGGTATACAATGCAATCTCGTCAACAAAATATTCTGATGACTGACAGAATCAACATGTATGTTTATGAAATCAGTGAGGCTTCTATGGGTTTCTGGAATACTATTGGAAAGATCATCAAAACCGCCGGGCAATCTGTAGGGCAACTATCGATTATCGTACATCCTGAGAACAATGCGATTGAATTAACGCCGTTTGCCCTGAAGGCCGTCAAAACAATGGTTGAATACAAATCTGACTTGATTCAAAACATTGCGTTTTCTGACTCCACCATCACTGTGACCGTTGAAAAGATGTTTATGACACACACATTGGTCATCAATGAGGCACTGATCAATATAGACACTAATGACATTGATATCACCGTGCATTTAGCAAAAGGTATCCCCCTTATTTTACAGGGAATTGGAGGACAAATTGTTGCCACAGTCATCAATTCAATACTAGGTCTCTCGGGAGATGCTGCTTCGGTCGATTTACATGGAACAGTGATTACCTACTCAATGCCCAAAACCAAACTCGGATTGCTCTCGCAAATTAGCCTTCAACACACACTTGCTGATACAGAATTCTTCGTGCAACCACACAACCGTTCCGTTCTCGTCTATTATCCGGCAGATGGTATTGTAAAGCCAGAAATTGCATCAATATTCAATTCTCTACTTCCAATATCTAGGCCTGTGCAAATCCCATCGCAAGACAAATGACTATTGACTGTTACAAGACCAACACTTCACGAACCGCGACAAGTACTTCATCATGAAACTGGCCATTCGATACGATGTACTACAGCATACTTACATTGACTATCTATCCGATAGGGATCTTCAGTAATGCCTATTTTCTGCAATCCGACCAGACTGAGAGGGAGAGGAGTGTCCCTTTTCTACAGACCCACAGAAATTGGCTGCACCGGGAGACTCTACAGAGTCACCATCGCGGTACCGAGTGTATT
>CALDQI010000438.1:0-3158 GCA_937911635.1 uncultured Pseudomonadota bacterium
AGAGTGGATGATGGATTCACAGGGTGACACAGGGGCTGAGAGCGAGGGATACTCCTGTATCCGAGCGAGCAGAACCAAAGTCAACCGAAGAATGCAGCACCGCAAATCAACTTTTAGTCAATTTGCCATAGCAGCACCCCCCTCTCAATCTGCTCAGGAGTCCCAAACACATCTATCAATGCGGCTCTCACCCACGGCTCGCAGGCTTTGATAGAACGGGTGCCTTCCTCGCATCGTTTGGGGTCAAAGAGCACCCACTGCAGTCCAGATCTACGGATATCTTCAGTGCTGGGCACTTGGTCGGTTTTCTCCCCTCTGGCAACGGCATAGAGCCAAAGGTAGAATGTGCTATTTTTGCGGGGCGGATCGAAGGGGCGAATCGGATTGACGCGGTAGACTTCGGGGGCTTCAAGAGCAGACAGAAACTGGAAAGACCGATCGAAGGGAAGTTCGGCAACGGTTTGACCCGGCTTGTCCTTCATGAACTCCGCGATGGGATTGTAGGGATTGACGTACCACTTGTGGGGACTCAAGATCTCATTCATCAACGGAGTATAAGAGAGATTGAGGGTGTACCCGACCATTCCGGCACCAATCAACCCCATCAGTCCTTTGAGCCACCATTGCCGAGTTTCAACCAGTCGCAACGCACCGTCCAATGCCATACCCGTCGCCAAACACAGTACCACACCGACAATTAGACCAAAACGACCAAAGTCGTGCATGTGCATCGAAGCACACCAAATCGGCTGAAATGCAAATTCCAACCATTCAACCCACTCTGATCGCCACAGCACATCGGGTTCAGAAGCCGGACAGGGCCCCAACGACAGGAGTGCCCCCACCACGGCAAGCACACCAAGACAGAGCCCCTCCCAGCGCCAGCGTTTTGACAATAGAACGAGCGGAAGCAGGACCCATCCACCGCCTTGGATGCCAGAAATCGAGAGTCCAAAGTGCGGTATCTCCTCCCACAATGCAAGAGTGGACAGTGCTAGGGAGTTGTATTTGTCTGGACAGGTGAGATTCGAGCACTCTAGGGTGCGGTAATTGTCGTAATAGATACCCCACAGACGATCGAACACCGTTCCATAGGCCAGTCCAGCAGCGAGCGCTCCCCAAACGATGCTGAGCACACCATTGTTCCACCAAACACGGAGTATCAAGACCACCCCAACCGGAATCAAGATGAGCAAAAATGGAGGGTACACCAAAGCTGCAGTCAGCCCCATCGAATAAGCAAGACCAAAACCGATCAATCGAATCCAAATGGAGCGCGCCTCACCGTCCGCCCGTTTGGAAAAACAGAGCAACACCCCAACCATTGCCAAAATCGCAAAACAGGGTGTGACCACATTCATTCGGCCCTTGAGGATGTCTGCCCACAATGGACGCAATAGGACGGCACCCATACCGGTCGCAACGGTCCCCAGTCGCCCTAGTCCCACAACTCGTCCAAGTAAGGTAATCGCAAAGGTGTTCATCAAGAGAACTGCCGTAATGGTCCATGCCCATTGTTCCGGCCAGTCCAGCAGCCAAGCGATCGGCGCGAAAATTCTAGCGTCGGTATCCGATGGAAACTCGATGCTGTAGTGATGAGGATTGGGATAGTCGAACTCTTTGAGTAAAGACAGCTCTTCTCCCGCCTCCATTCGTCGAGCAACAAAATCATAGAACCACGGTGTGACGACGTTGTCTGTTGTCGGACGCCCCATAAATAGCAAGTGATCATGAGACCAGACGGGATAGGAGCACCACAGCGCAAACGCAAGTGGAATCAGAAACATTACAACGTTGAGTGGAAATGGGTGTGTCACCATTCCCCAAAATCGGCTAAGAAAGGTCCATGAACCATCATCTACAGTTCCATCGTCAGACGCTTCATCATCAGACGTCTGCACAGTCGGCTCAGCCTCAACCGCTTCGGAGGCGGAGGTCTTTTCTGCGGACTCTACTACATCTGAGTCTATTGAATCTGTTGGCTTGTCACTCATCGGAACCTGTCTCCACTATCAATTCTCTATCGCATCGAATCACAATCGACACCCAACATCTTTGGAATATGGAACCGTGGAAAATGGATCCTGCGCCGTCGCTTCCAACCATACAAATGCAATCCACCGTAGATATCGACGAAGATTGGCCGATTGAAGGGGCCAATCTAGTCCTCAGTGGTCTTTGGTGGCAGGGACTTCTAACGGTGAATGGCACCGCACTGCCCATGTTCTATGGTGGAAATCAGACGGTGGAGATTCCACTCACAGGGTTGAAGCATGGAGCCAATACGATCTCTTTACAGATCCAAGCGCCTAGGGACGTCTCACGGAGAGTCACGGGGGGTACCTTATCTTCGTTGGATCGAAAAGGCAGCACCGCAATGCTTTCAGCTGCGCCAGTAATTGAACTTCGCCCCAAAAATCACATCTCAGGCATGATGGTACAGAGCGGGGATAGTACGGTGCTTCCTGTCGCATGGATACAAGGAAGTGCCAGCAGCATTCAATTTTCGGTCACCAGGGATGGTGAACAACTTGTAGACCTCGGAACATGTGACATTTCCAATGGTCAAAGCAGCTGCTCAAATGTTGAATGGTCACTGGATCGCTGGTCTGTGGGCAATCCCAACCTCTATTTCTTACAAGGAACACTCCTAGATGAGAGTGGCAAAACGTTGGATGTACACTCCACTCGAATCGGTGTCCGTTCGGTTTCATGGGACAACAGCAGTCTGAAGGTCAATGCCTCTCCAACTCGATTGATGGCCACTCGAATGGTCTATCGTCACAAAGGACAAAGTTTCCAAGAACGCATTCCAAAGTACACCTCTGCAGGAATCAACTCGATTGAGACCCACGGAGAATGGATCCGACAAGATTGGATGAACCTCGCAGACGAGATGGGTATCGGTACCGTCATCGTACCTCGGTGTGTTGGCCGGACCAATGACCGTCAAGGAGGCTCAGAAACCCACTTGTCAGAGCACATGGTCTTACAAGATCATCGACTCATGTGGGACATTAAGAACCACCCTACCGTTCTCGCCTTTGCGCTTGAAGGCGATACCAGTTCACATTGGTCAAATCGTTCTCTGTGGACAAACACGTTGGTTGACAACCCCCAAGGTCTTCCCGTATTTGGTAAGCACCTGCCGGTCAGGC
>CALDQI010000439.1:0-2846 GCA_937911635.1 uncultured Pseudomonadota bacterium
GAAGCGTACTTGCGTACAGGGCGTCTTCTTTCCATGCTTCTTTTGTCGGATGCTCCTTTAGCGTGTTATCTAAGTGTTCTTTCCATTCTTCACGGAGCTCTAGTACCTCGTGTATCTTAAAAAATGCTTGAAAGCGCTTAAAAAAATCACCTGACTTTTGCGTATCGTCTATGCCTCGATGGTTAATTTGTATGCGTTTGAGACCGGTCTTCCCCAGTTTTCGAAAGTCCTTGCTCGAGAAATAACTCCATAATATGAACGGATCGGTATGGTGTGGAGCCTCTGGGTCATCAAATTCGTCAGCGTTTTGGGTTACAGGATCCAAGGAAAAGAGTGGACACAAGATGGTTTCCCTGCTCGTATCCTCACCGTCTCGTGTGTATTGTACAACGAGTTCTTCTGTGTTTGGCTTCTGCGGATATTTGCCACCCACATTGGAAACCCAACTTGTAAATGGCGTGTGTCCCTTTAACTCAAACTTCTTGTTCGAATCGAGTGCATACACCTGAAATTGATTGGACCCATTTACCATCGATGGAAGGATTGCATTCAAATAGCCGTCTAGATTTTTAACCGCCTGTTGTAAGGTGCCCCCAATGCCACCATGCATCAGTTTGTTTCGAAGCGAGATGACATCACTGACCGTTTGCGTTCTGATCCATGGACTGTGAATACCAAAGAGCGATAGAGTTTCCTTCTCTGTCAAATCCAATATTGACTTCCACGTTCCAAAAGAAGGGACAGGAAGTTTATGCTTGAGTTCAATGCTCCAATGTGTCGGTAATTCTTTTAGCCCATTGGGCGTTTCAACATGGTTGGCGTGCTCAAAAGCATACACGGATATGTATATGGCATTGAACCATCTGAGCCCGAGTTCAACGGCTTCAAATGCCAGCAGCATTTGTTCGATTGTACCTTGATTTGGGCGAATTTTCGATAGTTTAAGCGCGACTGGGTATGGCAAGGAGGCTAGAAGTTGATTCCAGTTATTCGCCTTGAGCTGGATGGGAATGGCTTGCAACCCACGATGTGTCAAGGGGCGATTGTTTTGTATGCGAGTAATTTCGGCATCGACGTACTGTATTGTTGCCGTAGGTAGTAGGTGTACTGAGGAATGCTGGACTTCGTACGACAAGATTCGCCATGCCTTTCCTTGATGGACTGGGTTTGTGATATTTTGTATGCGTGTGATCAACTGTTGAAATGTCATATTAGCCTCATTTGTTCGTGGCTAATATATCACACACTAGAATTGTTTCAGTACATTATCTGCGTTGTCGCAACGATCGATTCATCTCCGAAATGAGCCATGGACCTTTGTAGATCAGCGCTGAATAGAGCTGCACGGCTTTGCATCCCATGTTGAGCAAGGTCTGTGCCCGCTCCGGACTGTTGACCCCACCAACGCCAATCACAGGCACTCGTTTGTCTGTTGCATCCAAGATGAGTTGGATTTGTTCGCGTGCCAGATTCCAGAGGGGGTCGCCACTCAGCCCACCCGTTTCACCATACTGATCGGTACCGTATGGTCTGGTGTTGGTGGTGTTGGTGCCAATGATTCCAGCCGCGCCGCAATCAATGACCGTATCGATTGCCTCTTTGAGGTCTTCTGCATTCATATCGGGGGCAAATTTAACAAATACCGGTGTGTCTTTGGCGGCGGGCATGGCTGCGTCGAGAAGCTTTTTTAAATTGTCAGCTGACTGTAAATCTCGAAGCCCAGGCGTGTTGGGTGAAGATACATTGACGGTGAAATAGTCCACCAAGCCTTGGAGCCTTTCAATACTGGTGCGATAATCTTCACCGGCTTCTTCTAGAGGCGTAATTTTCGATTTGCCAACGTTGGCACCCACTGGAATGCTTGGCCACATATCGAGTTCTCGAAGAGCGATGATGCGTCTCATCAATGCTGCTGATCCTTGGTTGTTGAACCCCATTCTGTTGATGATGCCTTCTTCATTAATCAAGCGAAAGAGTCTTGGTCGAGGGTTTCCAGCCTGTGCGTGGGCGGTCACTGTACCGATCTCAATAAATCCAAATCCAACCGATTCCCAAACAGGGATGGCTTCTCCATCCTTGTCGAGTCCAGCAGCTAAGCCTATGGGGGAGGTAAACTGAAGTCCTGCAACCTCAACAGCCTGCTCTGGTGTGGGGAGGTGACTGGTTACTTTCAGGAGGTTTGAATACAGAGAGGGGTACTCCTCTAAAGTTTCCAGGCTCCATCGATGTGCCGCTTCAGCATCCATTTTAAAGAGTAGGGGACGGATAAGGTTCCACATTATGCAGTCTACAAAGCGTTTTGTTGAGCAGCCTTGTAATAGAGATATCCATATTCAACACCGCTGACTAGGGCAAAAACTACAGACACATATAGAAGGGCAATGCCGCACGAGTGAATGTCAATGTGTCCAAACAACGGCCAATCTACGGGGTAGTGCCATAGAAGCATGCCAATCGCGGTGGATTGGTACGCGGTCTTTGTTTTGCCAAGTGGAGAGGCTGCTAAAACAAGGTTTTGTTGGGAGGCGATTCCTCGGAGTCCGGTGATGGCAATCTCACGACACAGCAACACGCCAATCAGCCAAGCAGGGGCCCAGCCAAGAGGGATGAGCATAATGAGCGAAACGGTCACCATCAGTTTATCTGCCAGTGGATCCAGATAGGCTCCGAGTGGCGTTAGAAGATTCCATTTGCGGGCAAGATAGCCATCTAAGATATCTGTCAACATTGCGGCAACAAAAATGATGCAGGCAATAATGCCTTCTTTTGGTGTTGGTTGTGTGCCTACTGGACACATCAACATCGCTGCCACAAAAGGGATTGCAGCAATGCGAATGAGCGTCAAG
>CALDQI010000440.1:0-3734 GCA_937911635.1 uncultured Pseudomonadota bacterium
TTCGGTCTAGGTGTAGAACCATGACCAGGTTCACCCGTCGCAATCATTTTGAGCCAAACGGATCCCTTTTCGGCGACAGATATCGGGTAGACCGTCTGACCTTCGAACATCATGTCGTGAAGACCCAACCCACCTTCGTTTACCACATGCTCACAGTTCAGATAGTCCCAATAGGTATCTGCCAGATAACGGACACCTTCTCCACCGACTTCTTCATCTGCCACCGCGAGCAGAATCACATCTCTTTTCAACGGGATGTTTTGACGTTTTAAGAGAATCATCGTCATCAGTTCCATCACTCCCATGCTCTTCATATCCAGCGCCCCACGGCCCCAGATGTAGCCCTCTTCAAGAGCGCCAGACAATGGACCTTGTTCCCACTTCTCATGTTCCGCGGTTACGACATCGATGTGAGACAACATGCACAGTGCTCCTTGTTCAGGATCACCGCTGGCCTGCAACCGAGCAATTAAGTTTCCGCGCCCAGGAGAAGACTCATGGATCTCATACGGGATCCCCTCCGCACTTAATATTCCACCTAAAAACTCTGCCCCTCGGGTTTCGTTGCCTACGGGGTTTGTTGTGTCAACTTGGATGTACTCTTGCAAAATTTTTGTAGATTCAGCACCGACCGTGTCCCAATCAATCGCTTGTTCAACAGGTCCTGTATCGATTAATGGTGGTGGAAGCACCGCAGGTTTAGACAAACAAGCGGTCAAATAGAACCAGATCATGTATTCCTCCAAAAATCAGCAGATAACATACACTTAGTGTAAACTGGTTCTGCGCGCATGCACTGGTCTGAGTTTATCTCATACAGACTCTGCCGAATACAGTATGGTACTACAGATCCCATACCCCCTACAAAAATGGTCCGAACACTATTGTCTCAAGCGTTTATAGAACCATATCCTTCGTTTTAGCTTACCTATTGACTCTATATTTTTCGAGAATATCATGTATCCAAAGTTACTTTCCACATCTCTTATTTTACAGCTCACCGTTGCATGTGGAGACAGCCCATCCAGCGAAAGCACCTCATCTGTCGACGAAACAGAAGCCGAGAGTTCGGAGATAGTGGACGCAGAGGTAGATGATGGGATTACCAAAACCCATAAACCCTTCTACCTTTACCACGATGCCAATCGAAACATCCTAAATCTAGATTGGTACAACGAGAACTTTTTCGCTAGCAACCAAAAGGACTTTGCAGGAAAATGGTCGATCACCCCAGAAATTGAAGGGGATCTGGTTGTCGAAAACAAAGAACGGCTCGATTTTGTACCAAAGGAACAACTCCTTCCCAATCAAACCTACACCATTCAAATAGAAGAGATCCAATCCAATTCTGGCGATACCATTTGGCGTCCAAGCAACCCAGACTACTGGAAACAGACCATCACGACACCTCCCTTCAAAGTATTGGGCATATCTTTTGGAAAAGTCGATCGAAAATCTGGAGACGCAACGATCATTGTCAACCTGAGTCATCCGATTCCAGTAGCGGAAGTCAAATCGAACACCACAATCTTACTGAATGGTAAAAGGCCTAGGAAGGTTCAGTTCTCAACTGAAGGAAACAAGGTCTCCATTAATCTCAACGCCGATTCTTTACTGGATCAAACCCTTGAAGTTTCCGTAAAACCATTGAACTATTCCGACACCATCATGTCAGAAGAATACTCTTGGAAGGGAGAACTGGGGAACTGGAAAAAAGTTCGCATGTACGGGCCCTACGTCAAAGAAAATGCGACAGGTTTTGCGGTAGAATATATCTGTGACGACACTTCAGTGTCCGACCGATCTTGGTATTGGGATTACGACATCTCGTTTGATGAAAAGATATCTCAACGTTGCAGTGTCGATCTGGACCAGCTCAAAAATAACATCGACATCTCTCCCCCTATTCGAGATCTACAAATTTATCCTCGTCGACGTGGTTTTGCACTCGTAGGTGATTTCAAACGAGGCAACCACAATATCACCATCCCAGCTGGGATTACCACTCAAGATGGCGGTGGACTATTGGAAACGATCGTCGACCCAGTACTGATTCCCCACCGTTCAACCAGTTTACGTTTTCATTCAGCAGGACGCTACATGCCCGTTCAAGGATGGACAAATCTACACTTCCAACATCGAAACATCGATGAAATTGAACTCAGCGTGCGATCCGTATCCAAAAGCAACCTTCACCATTGGGCACAGGACGGTAATGAAAAGGTCAATAAAGATGAAGGTAAGCTGCTGGTTCGCAAAAGCATCCCTGTGAAAAGCAATCCCGATGAGGTGATGCGCTCAACGTTGAATCTCAAAGAACACCTCCCAAATCGAGAAGCCGGAATCTATCAGGTCACCATCAATGACAAAAACAGCAATTCTGTCGCTCATTTAACGGTTCAAGTAACAGACATGAACCTCATCACCAAGCGGTACCCAATAGAGGACGGTGGTGAAGTGATCTCTGCATGGGTACTGAACTCTCGGACCAATGAACCAATGACGAACATCGATATGTCTATCGTCTCTGCATCGGGTGAAATCACAACCCAATGTAAGTCAGACACAGAGGGTGGCTGCACCTTCACTGTACCCGCTGATGAATTGAACAACAATGTCTTCGCTTTATACGCTGAAAAGACAGCTTCTGATGGCAATCCTGAGCTGGCCTATTTGATTTTTGACACTCTATCCGTTGACTTGGGTCTGTACGATGCCTCTGGAACGACAGGTGCCGACAAAGAATATCGAATTGCCGCTCACACAGATCGTGGTGCATACCGCCCTGGAGATACAGTACAGCTCTTTGGCTTGATTCGCGGCACAGACAACACCGCGCCAAAGACTGGATTGCCTGTACATTTAACCATTAAAGACGGCCGGGGTCAGATCGTTCGCCAGCAAACGCTCAACACCAATGCTGCAGGAGTGTTCAACCACACACTCAATCTTGCGGATCACTCCAATACGGGAACTTGGACCGCTGAATGGTATGTGAAAGGTGGTAGTAAATCTGAATACTTGGGTGAACAACGCACCAATTTTAAAGTCGAAAATTTGGTACCGGAACGGTTGTCTGTTCGAAGCAAGTTTGGTGAGTCTGATATCTTGGGTGGCGACGAACTCACAGGAACCATTGATGCCCGATATCTCTTCGGAAAAAGTGCTGAAGGCGCTGACTTCCAAGTTCGTTGTGACGTCGAATCTACACCATTCTCGCCGAAGGCAAATGGCAATTACACCTATGGGTCTTCTTCTGCATTTGAGAACTTCCACCTTGGAACAATCAAAGGTACGCTCGATGAAGAGGGACATGGTGACTTTACCTGCCCCTACCCAGAAAGGTTAAAAGGGCTACCCGGTATGGCTACCGTCGTCGCTTCGGTAGATGTCATGGAAAGTGGTTCTGGACGAAGCACCAAACGTACATCTCGTCTTAAAGTACACCCTACAGAAACGTATTTGGGCTTGCAGATTGGCATCGACGTCGATGACCTTCGACCCAATGTAGACTATCCTGTCAGTGGAATAGTTGTGGACTGGCAAGGCAATCGAAAAAAGACCGTTGCTTCAGTGGAAGTTCAATTGAGTGAAATCGATCACTCCTACAACTGGACCTATAATGAAGAGTCTAGTCGATATGAAATGTCGACCAAGCGCTTTGAATTGCCACTTCGAAAGGAGACCGTTGCGGTAAACAGAGGCTTGTTCTCTCTCAATATCCGCGGGGATAG
>CALDQI010000441.1:0-5703 GCA_937911635.1 uncultured Pseudomonadota bacterium
CTTTTACCCTAGTCTTGTAATTGCGGACTGTGTCAGTTATTTCTAGAGCATTTCAAATTCACAATTGTTCCATCGGACATATACCCCAGGACTCTACAATGAATCTATTCATCCGCATCGGAAGAACATTAATTCGGCGCGCCAGTACAAAATTTATGGATAAAGTCGGCTCAAAAGTTGTTTCTAGAATGACTGACACGTCATCTGATGCCCCCAATGCCTCTTACGAACCGAAGCGAAATCACTCTTCGAGTTCCAACCAAAATTCTTGATAAGGACACCAAAATGTTCACCCGTTTGATTCAATTCATCGTTGCAGTAGTGTTCGGTGCAGTGGTGTCTATTGGAACCTCTGAAGCCTACGATGCAAATTGCACGACACCTGTAGACGCCACCAAAAGCCTTTTGAAGAACCTGATGGGTGACAACTGGGATACTGCGACGGCTGCAAAATGTATCCGAGGAGATGAAAAAGCCGCCATTCAATTAAAACAAGTACTCGATGCCAAAGGAATCTTTGTCGATTACGGTAAACTGCCAAGTACACCTGACTACGTCAATGACAGTGGCAATCCAATCGTTGTACTGGATACACGACTGCCTGAAGTAGAACTGGAGCGTGTGGAAGGAGGTCCTTTTGCTGGTCAGTGGCAAGTTTCCGAACTCAGCAAAGATAATATCCAGGTTTTATACGGCGAAACCTTTTCTGGGTATGTCAGAGCTTTTCTAGACGTACTCCCCGCAACATTTTTTGAAACAATCTTTGGATTGCAACTCTGGCAGTATTTGCTGTTCATGATCATATTGTTCTTTTCATGGCTGGCAGGAAGATTGGTGGATCGAGTCATCTACAATCAGTTCTTGGCATTTATT
Organism: uncultured Pseudomonadota bacterium; assembly: GCA_937911635.1. Taxonomy (GTDB): domain Bacteria; phylum Myxococcota_A; class UBA796; order UBA796; family UBA796; genus CAJWHX01. Next base: position 874 of record CALDQI010000441.1, read on the forward strand.
GAGAAGCAAACCTTCTCCTTGGACCCAACCAAACTCTTGCCTCTACGCAACCCCATCGTTTGGCTGATCGTTTCTCTGTTGTTCATGGCTGGATTGCCGGATCTACAACTGCCTGTTCGGATTAGCGGCGGCTTATTTTTCATAACCAGACTCGTTATGTCCTTTTCAGCGGTGATCTTCTGTTCTAGAATTATCGATCTACTCAGTGAAATATTTTTATCCAAGGCGGAACTAACAGAATCCAAACTGGATGATCAACTGATTCCACTCATCAACCGAGCAGGAAAAACGCTGGTGTGGATTCTGGGAATCGTATTCATCTTGCAAAACATGGGTGTCCAGGTGACTGCTTTGGTCGCTTTTGGTTCCGTAGGTGGGGTTGCCATTGCGCTAGCCTCCAAAGACACCGTTGAAAACCTTTTCGGGTCGCTAGTGGTCTTTATTGATCAACCGTTCCAAATTGGAGATTATGTCATTATTGATGGTTCGATTGAAGGGGTGATTGAAGAGGTTGGGTTCCGTTCAACACGCATCCGCACACTGGACAAAACCTTGATCTCGGTCCCAAATGCCAAAATCGCACACTGTACTGTAAACAATTATGCAAAGATCCCCGAGCGACGATTCAAATGCACACTCGCTCTGCGATATGACACCACAACCACCCAAATGGAAGCGTTCATTGAGGATTTGCGCAGCTACCTATCGGAACATGAGAAGATCAACTCCGATTCTGTCATCGTTTATTTTGCCGATATGAACAGCTTTTCTCTCGATGTTCTTGTAATGGCTTTTATAAAGAGTAATCAGTGGATTGATCTGGTGAAGTTCAAACACGAAGCCTTTTTACAGTTCATGAAGATTGCTGAGAAACATGGCATCGGCTATGCCTTCCCAACAACAACCATCGAACTCGAAGACCAACCCAAATAGAAGTGAGTACACATGCGCTTTCATGAGGCCAATCACGGCATTTATTTCGATGACTTAGACATATTTGGTGTATTACACAATGCACGGTATCCTTTACTGATCGAACGAACCATCGGAGCCTTCTGGAAAAAGATGGGCTGGGGCGGACTGTCTGAACTTGAGCGAAACCCAGATCAGTTTCATCTGGTACGCGTCAATCACTTTGAGTACATCCGGGCGGTTGAAGGTGTCGATGAAGTCCGTGTCCGAGTATGGATAGAAAAATTGGGACGGACCAGCCTCACTTTTGGATTCTCTGTGCTGCCTATTGACGAGGATACCCCTTATGCTACGGGTCACCGTGTTCTGGTATGTGTGGACCCAACCGCCAGACAACCCAAACCATGGTCCGAAGAGTTTAGAATCCAACTCGAACCCTATCGAAAAGATCGATAACAAAGATTGACAACTTGGTTTCAATATCACCCAAGAATTCAGGAACAGCATATGAGTCAGCAATTTGAAGAAGGCATCACACTAGACCGATTCATTTTCGCAACCACAAAAGCCCACCGAGAAGCCCAAGGAATCTTTGCCACATTGCTGCGCCAGATTGCACTCGCCGGTCGATTGGTCTCCAGTCGTGTCAATCGAGCGGGTTTGGCAGGGATGCTCGGTGCAACAGGGGAAACCAACGTACAAGGAGAGTTTGTACAGAAGCTAGACATCTATGCCAATGAGGCTTTTAAACGGGCAATCGAACATGTTGGCGTATGCTGCGCTGTGGTCTCTGAAGAGGATGAGGAGCCCTTCTTAATTCCTGAGCCGTTTCACTCCGGTCGATACATTGTATGCATCGATCCACTAGATGGATCGTCAAATATCGACGTCAATGCAACCATTGGAACCATCTTTGGAATCTTCCATCGAACGTCCGACGAGGGAACCCCTGCACAAACAAATGACTATCTTCGAGTGGGCAGAGACATGGTCGCTGCGGGATACATCATTTATGGTTCTGGAACGGTACTGGTCCTCAGTACAGGGACTGGTGTGTACGGATTCACGCTAGATCCTTTGGTTGGCGAATTTTTCTTGTCACACTCCAATATGCAACTCAAACCAAGAGCATACACCTATTCTGTGAATGAAGGCTACGCCGCAAAATGGGACCCTCGCCTTCGGTCGTTCATTGAAGACATCAAAGACTCCAGTGACAACTGGAAAGCACGATACATTGGCTCTCTAGTCGCTGACTTTCATCGGAATCTTTTAAAAGGCGGCATATTCATGTACCCAGGAACATTGACGGATCCCAAAGGCAAACTCCGTCTACTCTATGAGGCGTTCCCACTGGCTTTTTTGGTTGAAGCCGCCGGTGGTCGAGCATCCAATGGATCGCAAGACATCCTAGACTTATTGCCAGTAGATCATCATGAGCGTACACCACTGTTTCTTGGCAACACTGAAAATGTAAACGATATCGAAGCGGTATTGAGTGACACCTGAAGATACGAACAGTGTTGAGGTGATCACAGCGCAGTTGAAGGCGATGGCATCCGAAGAACGTGCCAAGATTACACGACGCTTTTTCAAGACAGGTAAGGGCACCTACTCTGAACACGATGAGTTCATTGGTATACGAGTACCACAGCTGAGACAGATGGCTAGAGAGCATATCTCCTTATCAATCCTCGACACACAAAGACTCTTAGACTCCCCCATTCATGAACAGAGACACTTGGCTCTACTCATTTGGACAACACAATACAAACGCAAATCGACGACGGATCTTGAGCGAGAGACAATCTACAACGCATATCTGGAATCATGGAAGCAGATCAATAACTGGGACCTTGTAGATACGACCACACCACACATCATGGGCGAGCATCTCCTGAATCGCCCACGCGACATTTTGTACCGCTGGGGTATCGATGCAAACCTATGGAAACGACGAATGTCCATCGTTGCAACCTGGGCTTTCATTAAACGAGGCGATCTGGATGACACCTTCACACTATCGACTACACTACTCCATGACAAAGAAGATTTGATGCACAAAGCAGTCGGATGGATGCTTCGAGAAGCCGGTAAAAGAGACCGAAGTCGACTGGTCAAACACCTCGAGAGCTACAGACATCAAATGCCGAGAACCATGCTTCGCTACAGTATTGAGAAGTTCACCGCTGATGAACGTCGATACTTCTTGAGTAAACCGTAGAATTCATAAAGTCAATCATCTCATATCGGAGCCCTTCAACCAAATCCGACCCAGAATACACAGTGACCGCAAAAGATCAGAGTCAACCATTCCATCAACCATGAACTTTGTATCCATAGAATTGCAATCCCATTGAAAGAAATCGGGTACACTGTCTCTACATCTTACATGCACGGAGTCCTTGTGAAACCCCATCCTCTTTATGCCTTCTCCAGTCTTTTATTGAGTGCATCCGTATTTATATACACTCTAAGCGTTGTCTTGGGTTCCGCTCAAGCTTTGCCCCACACTCAAAATGTATCAATGGGGAGCAATCCGCTGTTCTCTTTTGGTGGAACGATATCAAATGGAAACAGCCTTGTTTTAACAGCCCCGAACGATCAAATGATGGTTGTCACAGATGTCATCCTTACAATGAACAGCAACAGCTGCTCTTCAAGTGTTGAACTGACGGACTCAAACGGAAGCGTACTCTCACATTTCAAGCTGCTGAGTTACAATCATCTAGGTACCTACCGTGCAGCTCAATCCGAACCGTCCTCTATCCAGCACTCTTTCAACAGTGGTATTGCAACAGGCCCCAACGCCTCTCTTACCATTGCCGAAACGGGCTCCTGCAATGTCGCTTACACACTATCTGGATACTACGCTCAACCATAAGGGAGACTGAAATGAACACAACAGTACTCTACACCTCTTGTCTCGCTCTAATACTCAGCTGTCGAAATGATGCTGAGAAGATTGTCAACACCGACCCAGTGGATACTGCACTCGATAGAGTCGATGCAGATGGCGACGGGTACTATGACGACGAAGACTGTGACGATGCCGATGCTGCTTCGAACCCCGGTGCTGTAGAAGTCTGTGATGGACTGGACAACAACTGTGATGGCTTTGTCGATGAAGGCGTGCTCACAGAATTCTATTTCGACAGCGATGGCGATGGCTTCGGAGATGAAACGGAATGGATCGAAGCCTGCGACGCACTGGAAGGATATGTCCCGAACGGCAACGATTGCGATGACGATGACGAACTGTCCTACCCAAGCGCACCTGAACGATGTGACGATCTAGACAACGACTGTGATGGGGATATCGACGAAGATGTCCAGTTAGAGTGGTACTTGGATGAAGACGGTGATGGCGTAGGTTCCGAGTATATGATTGAAGCCTGTAATCCACCAGAAGGATATGTGGACAGCAATAACGATTGCGACGATGAAAATCCAGACGCATATCCCGACGCTGAGGAAGTCTGTGATGAGGTAGACAACGATTGCGATGGAGACATCGACGAAGAGTTGATGATTCTGGTCTTTGTCGATCAAGATGAAGATGGATTTGGAGATGAAGCTTCTCTCGTTGAAATGTGTGAGGTAGAGGTCGGATACAGTCTCACCGGTGGTGATTGTGATGACATAGACTCCTCGATCAATCCAGATGCCGCTGAAGTCTGCGAGGACGGTGCCGACAACAATTGTGACGGCTTTGTCGATGAAGCAACTGCCATTGATGCCGTTGAATGGTATCTAGACAGTGATGGTGATGGCTTTGGAGATGCCAGTTCAAGTCAAGTTGCCTGTGACCCACCAGTAAACCATGTCGGAAATACAGACGACTGTGATGACTCTGATGATTCTATCTATCCCAGTGCCCCTGAGCTGTGCGACGGTATCGTCAATGCCTGCGGTACA
>CALDQI010000442.1:0-2686 GCA_937911635.1 uncultured Pseudomonadota bacterium
CGCTTTGCCAGGGGGTACCAGATGATGATCTTCTTTGCCAATCAAGTCTGAACGTCCCCAAGTTATCAATGCTTCACGGACATATGGCCATTCTTCCCGTTTCCAATAAAATAGAAGTGCACGCTGACGAGAACGCTCTCTCCATCCCTTAGCAACAAATAGTTTTTGCTTTGAGTATGGGTCCATTTCTGCAACATACATCGCTGTACTGATGGTTCCCGGAGTGGGCATAAATGTTTGAACTTGACGAGGCCTTAGATCATTCTCTTTCATATATAGAGCCAATTCGATCGTTTCTTCAGGACCAGTACCGGGATGAGCGCAGATGAAATAGGGTACCAAGAACTGTTTTTTATTAACGTCTGCAGTCGCCTTCTTGAATCGATCAACAAAATTTGTAAAATGCTGGGCTTCTGGTTTTTTCATAAATGAAAGTGCTCTAGAAGAGGCGTGCTCTGGTGCGACAGACATGTGACCCTGAACGTGATGCTTGGCAAGCTCTTCTACAAACTCATCATCTAGCGACGCTAGATCATATCGAATCCCAGAATTCACAAAAACCTTTCGGATGCCTTTCATACCACGAACTTTACGTAACAGTGAAATGAACGGTTTGTGATCTGTACCATAGTGCTTACAGCGTGTCGGGTGTAAACAGGAAACACGTCGACAAACCTTATTTGCCGCCTCTGATTTACAGTTCATATGGTACATATTTGCCGTTGGCCCCCCGATATCACTGATCACTCCATTAAAGCCTGGTCGCTGAACCATCGCCTTGACTTCCTTCAACACGCTCTCTTCAGAACGAGACGTCACATCTTTTCCCTGATGAGTCGTCAATGCACAAAATGAACAGCCTCCTGAACAGCCACGATTCACTGAAATAGACCCCGCTATACTCTGGAGAGCAGGAATGGGTGCGCGATAGGAAGGGTGAGCCTTGTATTGATAGGGCAACTCATGAACAGTATCCAATTCCTTCGTCGTCAACGGAGGCGCTGGTGGATTTTGCACGATCCAGCGCCCACCGTGACCTTGAATCATTGTCGCACCACAGTGAGGGTTGGCTTGACGATACGACTCCACCGTTAATGCAGCAAAAGCCTTCGGATCTGCAACACACTCTTCAAATCGGGGTAATTCAACGGCCTTTTCTGGTGGTGACTCTTTCGCACCCAACGCATAACAAACACCTGGTATATCTCTGCATGCCTTAATGCTTTGTCCACGTTTCAATCGTTTGGCAATCTCTACGATTTGTTTCTCACCCATTCCGTACACCAACAAATCGGCTTTACAATCCAGTAATATCGAGCGGCGCATTTTGTCTTGCCAGAAATCATAATGCACCAATCGTCGAAGAGAGGCTTCGATACCCCCGAGTACAATCGGAATGCCTTTAAAGGCCTGTTTCGCCATGGCGGTGTAAGGAATCGTTGCTCTATCAGGTCTGTTGCCCATTTGGCCATTTGGCGAGTATGCATCCGAATTTCTGAGGTGTCTAGAAGCTGTAAATCGATTGACCATTGAATCCATATTCCCGGAAGAAATTCCAACAAACAGTCTCGGTCTTCCCATAACTGTAAAAGATTCCTTCTTGGTCCAATCTGGTTGCGCAATAATACCGACTGTATATCCAGCATCTTGCAGAACACGTCCGATAACGGCAATACCCCAACTTGGGTGATCTACATACGCATCACCAGTGATGAGAAGGATGTCCAACTCTCGTCCTTGAAGTTCTTCTTTTGTCATCGCTAAAAAATTATTCATGGGCAAATCCTCATAAATTTCAAATTTTGTTCGGAAACAGCCTTGTCCGAAATCATCTCATGTATACGTATAGTATTGCACATGTTGTTGATTCTCAAAACTAATACCCACAATGACCAAGAAAGCCTTTTGATTGATTGAGTTATCGGTTAATTGAACAATGTCATATGAGAAAACGGCAGCTCTCGAGGAAATTATGTCTAGCCAGAAAAAACGTCAATCGGATACCAAGACCAAAGAACGAGTGTCAAGACCACGAAAATACAAAGTCATTATGTTCAATGACGACTACACTCCAATGGAGTTTGTCATTCAGATATTGGAACAAATCTTCAATCGGAGTTCCGCTGAAGCCACTCGCGTCATGTTGACTGTACATCGACAGGGAAGCGGTATTGCTGGTGTTTACTCGAAAGAAATCGCAACTACAAAGTGTGACAAAAGCATACAAATTGCCAGAGAGTTTGGGTTTCCACTCATGCTTGAAATCGAACCTGAAGAATAAAGCTATTGTGACGATATCCACGCCATTCGAATTACAGACAACCAAACGACTGGCCGAAAACACCATCCCCCATCATTAAGGAACACATAATTATGAGAATATCAGATGAATTGCGGATTGCACTGACAAGAGCAACCACCGAAGCCAAAACTCGAAAGCATGAGTATTTGACTTTAGAACATTTGCTTCTGGCCCTCTTACACGATCCCTCCTCTGCAGAAATGTTGAGTTCTGTGGGAGTGAATCTAAGTAGCTTAGAAAAGGAACTGGATTTGTATCTAGATCACGACATGGAACAGGTTCAAAATTTAGATGGTTCACAGTCACCAGAACACACCAACGCCGTTACAAAAGTATTTCAGCGTGCAACCCATCATGCTGTTCAAACAAAAAGTGAAGAACTGA
>CALDQI010000443.1:0-5327 GCA_937911635.1 uncultured Pseudomonadota bacterium
TGCTTCCGTGCAGCAGCTGGCTCAGATTGCGCAGTGCCATGCCCGCGGTGGCGGTGACAGCAGCTTTGGTGGAGCCTCGCTCATGGAATCGGCAGGGGAACGCCTTCGCGCGGTCGTCGGCCTTCTCAATCAGGATGCCCGTCACGTCCGCAAAGTACTGCATCACGTTCTCGTCCTCCCAAACCCATATTTGCGGTCACTCCATCTAGAATGGTCGCGGATAAACTGCGTTTGGTATGGGGTGTTTATGCGGTGGTGGTACCTCATATGGACTCCACGGAAGAGCTAATTCACGCAGCGGAGGAGGCTTTGAAAAAGGCCGGATATGTCCAATCTGGAGATGAAGTTGTTATCTTAGGAGGTACTGCACCGATTCGTGGGGCTGCAAACCTCATGAAGATCGAGATCATCGATTGAGTTTTGTATGCAACCGTACACAGTTCTAAATCAAAAATCGGTAGGACGATTTATTTTCAGCTGCGAACATGCTGCGAACAATCTCCCGCCAAATATACATAGCTCCGTAGAAGACAAACACTTCTTGCAAACTCACTGGGGCTGGGACATTGGAGCGGAAAACGTCACACGACACTTGATTCAAGCTTTAGACTCACAGGGTATCTTGAGTACATATTCTAGACTGTGGATAGATTTGAACCGCTCATTGACCCGTACAGACCTGATCAGACTTGAGACAGAAGGACACCCTCTCTCCTTCAATCAAAACTTATCTCCTGCAGAGCACGAGCAACGTTTACAAGAGGTCTACAAACCTTTTCACGCAGCCTACAATACGCTTGTGGAAGAACGTTGCCAGCATGACCAACCAGTCATTCTGATTTCCATTCACTCGTTTACCCCCATATGGAATGGTTCTGTACGTACAATGGATATTGGGGTTCTCTTTGATGAATGTGAAGACCTTGGTACAAAACTGGCAGGGCTGCTCAGAGAGGAAGACCTCTTCGTTGAACTCAATTCTCCATACACAGGACGGGGTGGATTGATGTACTCTGTAGAAGATAAAGGTCGCAGACATCGATGCCCTCACCTAGAACTAGAGATCAATCAAGCCCTCATTTGCACCCCTGAAAGACAAGCGTTTATTGCAGAAAAGATCAGACGGACTTTGGCTCTCTTAACGCGCTAAAACGCCATCCTATGGACAATATCGAGTTGTCAATTTCTAGTTAGAAATCTTATTCAAGTCTTGAAAACACAAGTTGCAACACACTATATAGTTAGTACACCCTTCTAAATAGCGCGTTTTACATATGGTACAATTTCAAATCAATAAGTACGACCACATCACTCGTACAACCTATACCACTCAAGCTGCAGACTTCAATGCACTGATGACCATGGCCAAAAATGGAAATCTTGAACCCAGCGACCTTATCAAACCTCAAGGAAGCAAAGAGTGGTTGTATGCTGGAGAACTCCCAAACATCAAAGACTTGTTGTATGAGCACCCTGTAGAGGAAGTGTCGAAGGTCCCCACAATTGTCGGTAGTCTACTTCTCCTCGCATCTTTGGGATTTGGCTATATCGCAGTTCAAAATCAGCAAGCGATTCCTTCTGCTGAGGACTTAGAACTTCTAGGAAGTAATGGTCTCAAAGAGAATGAGGCTCTTCTCACCAATACAGCAAAGATGTATGGGGACGTTGAAGCCAGACAAACATTGATCACCTTGGATAAAAATGAAGTGGTTGAGTTGGTCGATAAAGAAGGGACCATGTTTAAGGTCAAATACAACAACAAAGAAGGATGGCTATCGATTGACGATTTGGTGCCTCTCTATTTGTTTTCAGACGATAAGGTTCGCGAACAATATCAGGCCCGATTTGATCCCCATCGCAAGATCAACATCTTGAATACCAGTTGGGCACGTCCAGAATATGGGTCAGACAAAACGAACATTTCTTTCAAACTGCAGAATCTGTCTCCATATCCAGTCAACAACATTGTGGTCACAGTATCGATTAAAGACAGCAACGGTGCTGTTCAGCGAAAAGAAATCTTCAATATTAAGGGAACGATTTTAGAGGGTGATACCAGCTCTGTCTACACCGTCAAACCGAAACCGCGCAGTGAAGAGTCAGCCCTGCTTGTCACCCTATCTGAACTGGAAAAGATGGAAAAGGCAGATTCGAGTGTGAGTGATCGCATCTTAGACTCCATTGAACGAAGTTTTGATAAAGGAACTGTTGGCTCCATCTCTATGAGAGTGACTCAGGCTAACGCGATTGTAAAAAAGAAGTAGGCGCTTCAAAGATTATAGTGTTCAAATAAACTGGCGATTGTCTCTAGAGACAGCTATCGAACAATAAAAAAGGGAGCCACAAGGCTCCCTTTTCATTTCACTCACAGAGTGTTTATTCAGGGTACTCTTTCATCAAAGAGAGATCCAAGTTTGGATAGTCTTCATACCACCAAGAACTCCCTTGCACATATACTTGACGAGAACCGAAGTTTTCATTCTGATCTGCCAAGTCATAGTTTGCAGCACCATCTTCTTCAACAGTCAACACTTCACCACAAACTTTAGTTTCAGACTCAACATCAGAAGTAATGACTTCACCAGTTGAAGCATCTACACAGCTTTCAGGATCAACAGCAACCATGATGGCGCTTGTCCAGTCATAAGCAACAAAGTTGTAACCCAAATCAGTGTCTGCTGGGTGATTTACAGCAATGTACTGAGTATGATAAGAACCTTGCGCATCTGCATCATCCGCCCACCAGTCTGTTGAAGTAAACTCATCAGTCATGTATGTGGACAATGGTCCCATTCCGATACCGAAACGCATGCCATCAAAGTCTTCCAATGAGTTTCCTTCTGCAAGTTCTGCACAACGATCAGAGGCAGAATCCAAACGGAAGACCAAAGTGCCTTCGAAAGACTGCCATAACTCAACATTCTCTAGTCCACCCACTCCAGATGTCCAGTCAAAGTCTTGAGCCAGCAAGTTTGCAGGTGAGTAAGCAAAGTCAGCAAGTACTGTACAGGTCTCAAAATCTCGTTCTTCATCCGTCGCACCACTTCCCAAAGAGAAGTATTCAACAGAGGCCAATGTAACTGTCACCAAATTAGCGAGTGCAAAAGGATTTCCTTCATTCTCATTGTTAAGGTCTGGGAAGAGGTATGCGTCCAAAGAACCAGCACCATCGTTTCCAGCTTCATTCCAGATACCTGAGTATTCAAAGCCAATCGCAGCCGGCTCTAAAGGCTCATTCTCAACAACCGCTTCACCTGTGTCTTCAGTATCTTCACTGTCGGTGTCTTCAGTTGTGGTTTCTTCTTCATCAATCTCTTTGTCACCACAGGCTACAAGAGCGAGTGGCAGACCAAGTACAAGCAAACTTTTCCAATCTTGCATTGCATTCTCCATAATCTATTGTTTAAAGGTAAATTGTCGTAATGTGACGTCGTATTGTACTACATGTCGAGAAATTGTCAAAGGGTGGGATGTAACATGAAAGTGAACAATGCCTAAAATAATTATTGATGGGTAAAGAATTCTTCAAGAGTATTGAATGGAGGATGTATAGCCATTACATTAATTGTATTACTTTATGTGAGGTGCACATGCTCTCTTCTTTACTGGTACAGTTCTTACTTTTCACCAACAGCACTGAAGCCTCCACATATTACATGTCCGATGTTGGGATTAGAGCCATGGGTCGAGGCGGTGCCTTTGTCGCAGGTGCAGACGATATCTCTGCACAGTGGTACAATCCTTCTGCCCTCACCCGAATTCAAGGAAGCCATTTTCAAATCGACCTGATGGGTGTCAAACAGGAAATGTACTTCGATCGCCAAGATTATCCTGGAAATGGACCGAAAGTCGATGGCAATCCAACGGACTTGATTACCGATCCGATTCGAAATGGAGCTTCTCCGTTGCCCATTCCACACTTTGGCTTCATTCACGACTTTGGAAATCCAGATTTAACGGTCCTACTTGGATTCACAACCCCTTATGCGACAGACATTAGCTATCCAGAAGGTGGTGCTCAGCGATATTCTCTGGAAGATTCTATCGTTATCCACACCTTTACGGGGCCGGCCGTTGCCTACAAAATCAAACCGTGGCTTTCAGTCGGTGTTGGTACCAGCTGGAACTACATGATCGTTGGTCAATCGATGCAGGTCGGTCTACAGGTACCATTTGGACCGTGTGACGGGACCACAGAAGACCCGCAGTGTGATATCGGTTTTGAGGCGTTCACCAAAGACAACAGAATGTTTACGTGGAATGTCTCCGCAACCGTTGAAAGTATGGATGAGCGATTTGCCGCCGCCGTGATGTTCCAGCCAAAAATCAAATACGATGCGACAGGCTGGCTCAAGGCAGATTTCAGCAACAACCTCTTCCATACCAATGGAACGATCACTTCTGAAACAAGTGAAGATGATTACATCACCATAGAGACCTACCTACCCATCATTGTTCGGACAGGGGTTCTCTTTCGTCCCAGAACAGATTTTGAGGTTGAACTGAGTGCAGTCTATGAAGGCTGGAGCTCAATGCAGTCTCTAGACATAACGAATGTAGATATGACGATTGAAATGATTGAAGCGGTTGGAAACGCAGAGATTACAGACGACATCTCTCTACCCACCAACTTCAAAGATGCCTACTCGGTTCGTCTAGGCTGGGATTGGGACATCTCTAAGGTCTGGAACATCCGTCAGGGTTTGATGTTTGAGGCTACAGGACTGAAGCCGGCTTACATGAGTCCCGCGCTAATTGACCGAAACAAAATCGGTATGGGTCTGGGTGCTTCTTGGAGCCCCACTCCGGGGTGGACGATCGACTCAGCATTGTTTGGAGCGACCATGGGAGAATGGGAAGTCACCAATTCTAAGAATAAACAGATTGCCGTTGCGGTCGACCCATTTGGGGACGGCGGTGCGCAAGTCGTTGAAGGCAGAGACGTATCAGACGGACTCTACCGCTCCTCAACCTGGTTGGCCGGATTTTCAGTCACTCGGCACATTGGACAGAGCGATCGCTGGTCAGACTGAAAATACCTTATTGAATAAAGCCGTTCTCTTTAAAGTACTCACAATCACCTAAGCATACAGGGTCCGTTTGGGAACCATCGGTATACTGAAGTGGAGTACACATAAATCCATTTGGACATTGCTCTTGAGACGATGATTGATCACAATAGAAGGCGCGGTAGAAGTTGATGCACGTTCCTTGTGTTTGACCACCAAATTGAAATGTCGGGTCACTCGTATCATTTGGATAGCAGACCGATCCACCAGAACAGCCCGATTGGTTTCCACTAATATCGGTAGTACAAGAGCCCGTCC
>CALDQI010000444.1:0-6564 GCA_937911635.1 uncultured Pseudomonadota bacterium
CCAATTACATTTCCAAGTGCCAGATCGGTGGTGTTACAAATCATTCCTTCGACGCATTGGAGTGTACTGGGATCTCTCAACGTTGCGATGATGCTTGAAACCCATTCCGGAAGAGATGTGCCAAAGGCTACTAGTGTCAATCCAATAATCATTTCTGAAATACCGATACGACCAGCGATCTCAGCGGCTCCATCAATGAAGAAATCCGAGCCTTTGATCAGAAGAATCAATCCGACGAGAACCAAACCAATAGAAATAAGAAGAGGGGACATAGAACCACCTGAGGGATGCCATATGGGTCATTTAGGGTTAGATAAAGCCGATAGGAGAGCAGCATGAATCATAACATCATTGAACGAAATGAGCGATTGCAAAAAGTATCAGAGGCCTTACCGCCCTTACCAGCAGACACTCTGATTGTGAACGACTATACCAACGCCTTCTTACACTTAAATGGGATTCGATGGAATATGTTTTCGCATGAAAAGGTCGCAGGTCAACCCATACCGCCTTCAAAAGAGGAAGGCTTTTCAGCCGCGGTAGTCCGATTGTCCACCAATAAAGATCAACTTCGAATGATGTTGTCTTTACTCAATACAGTTTTGAAAGACGATGCGCCGATTTGGGTGATTGGTGGGAATGATGAAGGCATCAAGTCCTTTCCAAAGACGGCAAAAGGCTACGTAAAAGACGTTGAAACAATCGATATTCGTCAGCGAGCGAGATTGCTTCAGGGGACAAGAGGAGAGTTGCAGTCCACATTGCAAGATTGGATGGAGACCCATTCGATTGTGCTCGACGGTCAGCCAGTAGAGTGGAACACTTTTCCCGGAGTCTTTGCCAAAGGGAGGTTGGATTCAGGGACAGAATATTTGCTGAATGTTTTGGCGGATTATCCCATCAAGCGAACCTTTCAACTGGCAGATTTTGCTTGCGGAACGGGGGTGATTGCCCGTTGGCTTGCAGATCGATTTCCGGAGGCACAGATTGATGCGATGGATGCCGATAGCTGGGCGATTGAACTCGCACAATTGAATGCCCCCACCGTCAAACATAGGTTGGTTGATGGTTGGATTGGCATGCCCAGGGACTGTCGATATGACCTAGTAATTTCCAACCCTCCAGTCCATATTGGTAAAGAATCGGATTATTCAGTTTTGAGGGGGCTGATTCGAGATGCCAAAAGCAGACTACATTACAGGGGGCAAATCCTAATGGTTACCTTGCACCACATTCCGATTCAGCGCCTCGCCGAAGAGGAAGAGTATCGCATCATTGAAGTGGCAGCTCACAACAAACGCTACAAGGTATGGCGCCTTGCCAACCACAATTGAGAGGCTGAGGATATGAGACTCGATAAATGGATAGCACAATATGGTGGAATGTCTCGTTCTGAGGCGACCAAAGCCATTCGTCGTAAACAAGTGACGATTGATGGTAGGATGATCAACAGTCCAAACACGAAGATTCCAGCAGTTGCCGTGGTGGAATTGGACGGAATTTCAATTGAGCCCTTACCTAAATTACTGGCATTTCACAAGCCCGTGGGCTTGGTGACCACAGAGTCTGATCCGCACGGACGTCCTTGCGTTGGAGATTGGTTACCGCATCGTTACCACATTGTGGGTCGGCTCGATTTGGATACCCATGGACTTTTACTTTTTTCAACGGATGGAACCCTCACTCAATACTTACTTCATCCCAAACGTACGATTGAGCGAGAGTATGTTGCAAAGGTGGAAGGAGGACCGACATCACAGCTGATTGATAAGCTGGCGAAAGGTGTGGAAACCAGTGTTGGATTGGCGACCGCAAAAGTGCTGTCGATTGATGATGATGTGGTTCGTCTGGTGGTGACTGAGGGTCGCAATCGAGTGGTGAGACGCATGCTCCACAATGCTGGGCACTCTGTACTGGATTTGCAACGGGTTCGCTATGGGGCTGTGGAGTTGGGAGACCTACCTGTTGGACAGACCCGACCGCTTACCGATGTCGAGATGGAGATGTTTGACTCTACATTCAAGGGACGATGACTCTGCAACCATATTCTTGATTATGTAGGAGGAGCTGCAGTGAGTCCTGTGAACAGTATTTGGAACCAAGAGATGATTCCGGGATGAAGTAGGACCGTCGAAATACGCAAGGTCTTTTGTTTTAGAGTGAGATCTCGTTGACACATGAAGAAAATAAAGGCTGGTGGCATGATGATCCAGCATAGGATCAAAACGACATTTCGTACTCTGGGCGACGCCATCTCAAGGATGTTTGATGGTGGAATAACTTCCATGTTGATAATCCTCAAGGACTCAGGTCGGAATTATGATACAGATAAATTCCATAAGTGGATACAGTGTATTTACACCATCCTATCATAGTGAACGGAGTCTATCATGAATGAGAACAATTTATTGGGTAAGACAGCCTTTATTACAGGCGCATCTCGAGGAATAGGCGCGGCGATTGCATTGAGATTGGCAGAGGCGGGATGCAACATTGTTGTGGCCTCCAAGACCAGCGAACCGCATCCCAAACTCAAAGGTACCATTCATGAAACCGTTCGAATGGTGGAGGAGAAGGGTGCTAAGGGTCTGGCCTGTGTCGTAGATGTTAGAGATCCCGATATGATTCAATCGGCGGTCAATAAGGCGGTAGAAACCTTTGGCGGAATCGATATCTTGATCAACAATGCCTCAGCGATTTCCTTGACGGGAACACTCCAAACGAAAGCCAAACGGTATGACCTGATGCATCAGGTGAATGTTCGAGGTACCTTCTTGTGTTCTCAAGCCTGTTTGCCACACTTATTAAAATCCGACCAGCCACACATCATCAATCTGTCACCGCCACTCAATATGGTACCCAAATGGTTTAAAAATCACGTGGCCTACACCATGACCAAATATGGAATGAGCATGTGTGTTCTGGGAATGGCTGCAGAGTTTGAAGGTAAAGTCGCTGTCAACGCCTTGTGGCCCAAAACAACCATCGCAACCGCAGCGATAGAGTTTGCCTTAGGGGGACAAGCTATGATGCGTCGCTCTAGAAAACCAAGCATCATGGGCGATGCGGCCCATTGGATCGTATCTCAAGGTGTCGATACAACAGGGAATTTCTTCATTGACGAAGATATAATTCGTGAAATGGGTATTACAGATTTGGATTCTTATGCCGTAGATCCGACAGTGGAATTGATGCCGGACTTCTTTGTGTGAGTCTGATCTGTACAACTGGGTAAATCGATGGGAGAATTGAAATGCTAGCATTGTTTCTTTGGCTTGGGTGTGGTGAGAAGGAACCAACAAACCCACTGATTTTGGATGTGGACGGAGATGGATTTAAATCGGATGTGGATTGTGATGACAACAATGCTGAAGTCTTTCCGAATGCTCCAGAAATCTGTGATGGTGTCGACAACGACTGCGACGCTTCAATAGACTCTGATGATGATTCTGTAGACGCCGATGCTTGGTATGCAGACACGGATGGAGATGGATTTGGTGCTGGTGAAGCCACATTGTCCTGTGATGCTCCCAATGGTTTTGTCGTCAACGCAGACGACTGTAATGACCAGAGCGCTGAAGTGAATCCAAATGCTATAGAGATCTGTGATTCCATTGATAACAATTGCAATGGTGTAGCAGATGATCTGCCACCAGATTTCGAAGATCCATTCTTTGCGGTGTACGTAGACAATGATGGGGATGGCTTTGGGGACGTCAATACATTGTTTTATGCTTGCGACACATCTGCCGGTGTAGTCGACATTGCCTATGACTGTGATGATTCCGATCCGATGGTATATCCAGATGCAGAAGAGACGTGTGATGGTATAGACAACGATTGCGATGCCATCATCGACGAACAAGAGCCGGGGCAAGGTCAGTGCGACGAATGTACAGACGAGGTTCTTGCCAGCGTCACGGGCAGCATGACCCAATCGATTTTATCTGGAGATGATGTGCAAGCATCCTGTTCTCAAATGGGCTTGGCAGATCAAGTGTTTCGATGGATAGCACCCGCAACGGGTTCCTATACCTTTCAATCTGGCATCAGTGGTGGTGCCTTGGATGGTTCGGAAACGATTGCCATTTGGAAAGAATGCGGCTCTATTGAGCTCGCTTGTGATGTCTCTATTGCCCAACCTGCAAGTACGATCATCGATGCTGTAGAGGGAGAGGTCTATCAGATTGTACTCGAGGGTCCAGAAGGGAATAGAAGTGACCTGCACATTACAACGACGTCAGAATTGAGCTGCGACGATGACAATGATGATGATCAAGATGGACTCATCGATTGTGATGATGAGTTGGATTGCTGGTTTGCACCAACCTGTGGCGGTACGCAATGTCCAAACTTCAGCTTGGTGGATCCCATAGACTATGTGACGCCTCTGAACGGAGACAGTATCACCACTCAATCTCTCGGTGACTTTACTGACTCAAAGGAAGCGACATGTTTTGCAGCGGGTGCTTCGGATGTGACCTTTTCCTATACAGCACCGAGCAATGGTTGTGCACAGCTATTTGTCCATTCAGATAGCGTAGATGTGCAGATGGCAGTCTATGACTCTTGCGGAGGTAGTGAACTAGAGTGCAATGCAGGTTCGAGTGTTGCAACAACTAGATTTGGAACGGCATATGGAGCCTACATACCCCTTCAAATGACGATTGGAGAAGAGTATATTATCGCCGTGAGTGGACAAAATATAAACTCGGACGATGTGACGCTCAGTATTGATCGCAACGATGACGTAGACTGTTCAGGTGCATCTGTCGAGTAAATCAAAATCCCTTTGATTTACATCAAGATACCATCAACTTGTTTTGGAACGGGCCGTGCTTCGTGACCGATTCGGTCGCAGAGGTTCGCTTCAATGGTTCGACTAATGGCATACAGCGGTAGCCCGTAGTGGAAGGTGCTGAAGGGGTTTTCGATAAGTTTCCCGGCTAAGTCGATGATTCTAAAGATGAAACCGACCACCAAAACGGTGGGAATGGTCCACCAGCCCAATGCTTTTACCAACCCGATTGACAGTATGATGCCGTACAGGAACACCAAGCGAGTTGGGAAATACGTGAGGTTGGTGGGGATAACGGTTTTCAAAATGCGTTCGCAACCACCTTGTACATCAAGAAGTTCCACCAAACTCAAATCGATTTGCTGTAAGCGATGCTCGTTGATCCACCCTTTTTGAGCGGCCCTTTGTAAATCATCCCCTTGCATTTGAACCAGCGCATTGCAGGGGTTCGATTCTCTAGATAGTTGGTCCAGTTCTTCTTCAGTCAAATATTTTTTGCAATCCTCATCGTCTGGAATGCTTTGTTTGCGCATCGCCACTCGAAAGACGTGTACATAGGCGATGTGTCTGAGAACCAATCGTTCATGCAACTCTTGAATAGCCTCCTTGTCGTCCACTGAGCCTTCAATAAAATTCAAGAACTGTCGAGTGATGATCCTCGAACGGTTGATCATGCGTCCCCAAAGTTTACGACCTTCCCACCATCGGTCATAGGATATTCGGATTCGGTTTCCAAGAAAGATTGACAGAGCCAAACCAATGACGGTGAGAGAGACTTGAAAGTTTGGTTCCCACGGATAGTGGTGGTGAA
Source organism: uncultured Pseudomonadota bacterium (assembly GCA_937911635.1). Lineage (GTDB taxonomy): Bacteria > Myxococcota_A > UBA796 > UBA796 > UBA796 > CAJWHX01. Next base: position 5,610 of record CALDQI010000444.1, read on the forward strand.
TCGCACAGGCAACTGCAGATACTGCGAAGAAGAATCCCAGAGAATGTCGAAGGGCATGAATAATTGTGCCGATGGGAAGTGTACTTTTAACGATCATTGTAGGCTTCTCACTTTTGAATGAAATATTGAGGTGTGTATGCGATGCAGTATATCAAATTTGGAACTGTGATGAAGTGTGGGACCATCAATCTTGAAGTGATATACTTAGGGTAAAGTTTTATACGAATACGGTATACTTTGTTTGAAATTATGATTGACGAGGAGCATATGATTCTACCCTTACTGTTCAGTCTTAGCCTTAGTTATGCAGCTGCGCCTTCTACTCTAAACGATCAACATTCCGAATATCAAATTCAAAGTCCGGCAGAAGATGTTTGGTCAGGGAACGCTCGTTTTGTTCAGGATAAAAAACTTTTTGGACCGAATGCAAAGCGAAAGGTATTCATGACCGATGATCCAGATTTTGCGTTGGCACACCAGTTCTCATCTATTGGTTTAACGACGATAGTGATCGGAACGGGAGTGACGGCTGGGGCCCTTGCTGCGGCAGTGATTTTTGGAGTGTTTAGTGCACCAACGCCTGGAGAAAACACTGCGGCTATCAACAGTTTAAAAGTGGCCGGCTACAGTGTACTGAGCGTGGTTGGTGGTGCGGGTGTTTCTTTTGTTGGAAGTAGCATAGCTCGAAATGTACTGGTTTCCAAAGGGCAGCAGGTACCATTTTTCGGAGGATACATCGCAACTTTTGGTGTCGTTTCCTTAATGACGGGGTTTGGTACCATTTTACACTGGAATGGTGTAGAACCCTCAGATGCACGACAACAAATCGGTCAAATGATGTCCCTAACAGGATTGGCTGCAATTCCTACGGGATTGATAACCCAACACATCACCAACAGAGTCGCCTACAATCAATATTTTGATTCTGTGAGTCTCGCTCCAACATTTTCAACAG
>CALDQI010000445.1:0-4278 GCA_937911635.1 uncultured Pseudomonadota bacterium
CTCCGAAGAGAGTATGAATGTGGTTCATTTCAGGACAGCACCACGTGGATGGAGAAGGTGGCGCAAGAAATTATTGGGGTTGGAATCTACAGTCATTGAAACGCAATTGATGGCTCACTCGCCTCTGCTACTCCAAATGCTTCAAATGTATCCCAACCGCGGATTGGTGTTGTTGCCGTTTGATGTGGAAGGGCAATAGAGGGATGCGATGATTAAAAAATGTGGCCTGGTATGTCGACTTTTAAAGCATCATATGACTTTTTGACCAACGTAATCAAGTTGAAGTCGTTCAGTTCTTGAGAGCGGTCATGAGCTCGTTGTAAGTACTCATGCGTGTACTCAGGTATTCGAGCAACAGTCAGCAATGAAAGGATCTCTAGTTTACCGTCATTTTTATCGATGGCCTCTGTCAAGGATTGTCGTGCCAGAGAGTTCGCTGTTTCCCAGTCTTCTGCTTGTATTGCACTGTCGGCTTGAGCCAGTAGATGATCTCGGTCTTGAGACTGTTTTGTCAGTGCGCTGAGCATTCCCACAGCCTGTGTTCGGAGTTCTTCTAAACTAGCAACACCTTTGGCATCATCAATGGCTTTGGCCAGACGAATTCCAGTGTAACAATGACGCAGGGCCTCTTTGGGTTGATGGAGGTTGAGATGGGCTTGACACAGCCATGCATGAAACCTTGGGGTCCAAAGCGGGTTATCACCGATCACATCTTCAAACTCAGTCCACACTTGGAGTACATATTCGGACTTGTTTTCTCGTAGAAATTGTAAACACCCATCTGCGAGTTGTTGGATGTTGGGTGTCATTGCGTTGTCTCGCTTAGAGCCTGCCAAATCATATACGGATCGGATCCGCCAAATATCATCGCTTGTTTTGACATTTCCACCGACTTTGCGGTTTGACCATCGGCTTTGTACAAAACAGCCAGTGTGTCAATATAGTCTGCTCTACCTGGGTTGTCTTTAACAATCTGTGCCATCGTTTCGATGTTGGAATCAAGGTTTGAATGGACGAGAGCATCGTACCAAGCGTAGCAGTTGACTTTTGCAGTTTCTTGCAATGGAGCACAGTCTCTGCGTTTCCCATCGTTGGCGATATCGACGGCAAGTTCAGTATTGCCCAGTTCAAAGTGTGCTGCAGCGAGAAAATCCAACGAACTCCGTCTTGAATTTCGCAGTGACATATGGTTGTCTATCGTGGTTCTAACAATGGGCTCAAAAGGCGTTCCTTTTGCGGTCTGAGCCAAGAACCACAACGAATGATTCCCCAGTGGATTGTGCTGAATATCCATTCGCAATGTTGCCACGGTTCCAGCGACATCTCCACTTCGTTGCTTCAATAACGCTTTGTACACCAGATATTCTTCTGTTCCGTTCTTCTGTGACTTATGCATCCAATCCTTTGCACCAGCTAGATCATCATTCATTAGATCAAGCAGTGAAGCAAGCCAATAGGTGTGTGGCACCACTCTATCTCTAGCCAACTCCTTGTTTAGAAGTACATGCGCTTTGTCCATTTGATCGGCATGTACGTAGGACAACATCAGTGCATCGAGCAATCCCAAGTCTAAAAGAAGTAGGCTATTTACTTGCTCAAGTTCTTCTAATGCGTCGCTAATATTACCGATGTTGTAATAATAGTTGGCTAGGGTGATGTGGTATTCCGGTTGGTCATTTTTGCTAATCAGACGCTTGAGTTTTCGAATGGCGGTGTTGTTTTCACCCAAAATAAAATGGAGCTGAACTTCCGTCATTGAACTGGCATCCATCATTCCCCATTGGATGGACTGTAGGTAATCTTCATGAAGATTTCTAACGGGTAGGTCAGAGGTGGATGGCATCAGCTGTAGCTTTTCTTGCTGATACCCGATGATGAGTCGGTTGTTTTCCAGCGCATGATACCCAACCAGTGAAATGAACTCGTCATCCTGTGGCGTCAGTAAAATGGCAGGCTCTGAATATTGCTGATTGTGCCCCCCCAGTTTAAGACCGTCGATACCAACACTGACTGTTTCCATGACATAGTCTTGTAGATTGGCTCTGTCGGCACCAACTCCCATAATGGTCTCTCTACTTTGAACACCGTGATCCAACAGTTGAGGTGCGTGAACGGAATTGATAATCAGTCCAGATGAACCCGTATCCACATTGGCTAGAATGGTCTGGATACCTCCTTTTCCAAACTCCAACTCGATGGGTGCCAATACCTGTTGACCGTCGTAAGATATTTTCTGTGCATCCTCTGAAAACTCAAAACTGTTGTGAAGTTGTATGCGTTCCAACCCATAATCGATATCGACCACAAACTGTTCCCAGACATTGTTCCCAATAATTCCTGCAATGGGAACGATACCGGCCTGTGTGGGTAAGCCTTCAACAGAGACGGCAAACGCCACGTTGTTTAGCTTTATCGAACCGAGTTCTAGTTCTGGAACAATGGTTTCCACCCAAGGTACTCGGCCAGATACACCCGTTAGGTATCCATTCTTCCTAGAAGAGTGGAGTTTCATTTCATTCACCAACGCAATGCTAATGGCGGATACAGATGCACCTGTATCGACCATGAAGTATTGTTTACCAACCGTCGGTAGTTCGACACTAATAAAGAGCCGCTCGCCTTGACTATTGCTGCGGAATACAGGTATTTCGACTGTGTTCTTAGTGGTTGTAAGATCTGGAGAGTGGGGGAGACAACCAAACAGAAAAGATGACAAAAGAAGAATCATATTGGGTGCCTATTGCGGAATGATGTTGTATCGAATGCTGTTGTTACCTGACGTCAGAACATAACTGTTTTTGTTGGTGTAACAAAACGTGCTGTTGGTGGTTTCCGTAATGGGACCGATCCGCTCTGACTTCCATCCGAAGGGGGTGTTTTGTAGCAAATACACACTGGAGGTTCCTTGAGCTAGGAGCCATTTCCCATTGTGATGAAGTTCGATGTGATTGATGCTGTATTCGTCATCCAATACGGTGAGGATTCTTCTGTCTGTAAAATCAGGTCCCATATACAAAGATAAACGGGCTTGTCCCATCTTTGCGTATTGGTAATGCCAACCATCTGCGACTAGAAGGTCTGTAAAACCGTCTTGATTGATATCGACCAACTCCAATGCTCGCACGCCACGAAAATTGTTGAGTTTGGTTTTTGCCTTTTGATTCCAGATTGTCAAATCTCCATCTGATCGGGGCTCATCACCATACAGTCTTCCGACTACAAATTTATCTGACGATTCTGGCAAAGGTCTCTGTTGCATCGCCATGTTTGCTTCCACGATGGGTTGAAATGTTTCGTCCAGCCATCCACCGTGTATACTCGTTCCCGCAGAAAATTTAGCCATGAACAGACGTCCATCCACCAGACTCAGATCTGTGATTTGATTGCGCTGGGCATTCTCCGTCCAATGTGTCTCTAAGCCCGCTTTTGAATATCGGTAGACATGCATTGGCGCCTCTCGATATTTTTTTGAAAATCCAGTGGCGATCCATATACTCGATTCATCTCGAACCCAGGCTTGTACACCACCAGTGATGGGTGTGGAATCTAATTCTGTATGTAGCTGTCCATCTTTGAGGAACAATGCTTCATCGACACCATCATTGTCCGTATCCACACACAAGACATGGTCAGAAGGGCGCAATCTCTCTTTTGTAAACTCAACTTTCTCAATGCTTATACCTGACGTGGGAGTCTTTTCTGTTGGCTTTGGTTGAGTGTTATCCCCTTGACAGGCTATATACAGTACAGCAAGAATCATCTTCACCTCAAGATGGTGGTTCGGAACAAATTTATTCCACCAGTATCACGATTTCATAATTTTTTGGGGGCATTTGTGTTTAAGACTGTTTTGGTTGCCAATCGCGGAGAGGTAGCAGAGAGAATTCGCAAAACTTGTCATCGGATGGGTATTCGGTGTTTGGCCCTCGCTACAGAGGCGGACAAGGATTTACAGTTCCTTCAACGATTCGACGATGTACTACTGCTGAAGGATCGCCGTGGGTATTTGGATATGGCTTCGATTGTCTCTTTGGCCAAAGCCAATCAAGTGGCTGCCATCCATCCAGGGTGGGGATTTTTGAGTGAGAATCCCACATTTGCTTCGATGGTCGAGGCTGTAGGGATAACCTTTGTCGGTCCAACGGCACCGAGTATGAGGCGCATGGCGGATAAAGCCCAAGCTCGAGACACCATGACTTCGTTGGGTCTGATGCCGATTCCTGGCGTCGATGGCGTCTTGCAAGCTTGGTAGCAGTGTGCAGGCAGTGGCAGCGGTGG
>CALDQI010000446.1:0-16715 GCA_937911635.1 uncultured Pseudomonadota bacterium
TAAACCTTCAACATTTCCGATAAAGTTTAGACCATGAGGATTATTCTCCAATCGAGAATGGGTCTCAACAACCTCGGAGGGTCCCTTTTCCGACTCTGATCCATTTGATAACAAGGCAATCGAAGGCTTCTCATTACTAGAAACAATACTGGCATACAAACTACCCATCAATGCAAAATTGTACAGGTCGGCAGCTTCCACATGCAGAGTTGCACCGACATCCATCAATAAAGCAAACGGATCTTTACGTCTTCCACGTTTCTTTTCAGTGGGCAACACTGCCGCGAACCCTACTCTACGAACGCCTTTGATTCGCTCAAATATGTTGGAGGAAGCCAAGATGACACCACCTGTATTCCCAGCACTGACCAATGCATCCGCCCGTTGATCTTGGACCAACTGTGCAGCAATAGAAATACTCAAGCCTTCACGTTGCAAAGCTGTCTTTGCCTTCTCTGATTGCTCAATAAAGTCCGGTGCATGAACAATTTCAATGAACCTTGGATGGTATACATGTCCCATCAGCGCTTGATGAATCTTTTTGGCATCTCCAACAAGGAGCATTTGAATTTGATTTTCGGGTTCCATGCTAACGGCTGTCGCGCCGCGTACGACTTCTCCTACTCCAAAATCACTGCCCATGACATCGATCGCTATTCTTTGCATTTCCCCTCAAATCACAGGCTGATCTAGTCTCTTAAATGGATTGCTGTCAAGAAAAATATTGATGAATCCCCATTTTACTTCGTTCTCCTATCCAATCCATCCCATATATAGGAGGTGCGATCCAAATTGTCGTTCAAAACTCCCAGAATCTAAAACACAAAGGGATGAGCTAGCCCATCCCTTTACATTTACCATATGAACTATGGTCGATTAACCCTGACCCAAATTACATTTGCGTATCTAGAGTGACACCGATGCCTTTTCCAGCATTTCGAGCAAATTCAAGCATTTCTTCAGACGGAATTTGTCTCAGGACATCTCCTGTTTCAACATCCTTAACTTGTACAACAATTTTGCCAGACTCTTTGTCTACGTCAAAATTGACACTCACCGCTTGGCTGTCAATTTTAGAGTTTAATTCGTTCACAGCCTCTTGTACATCACTCAAACTGACAACACCACTGGCTGCATCTTCTTCCTTCGCCTTTGGAACCGTCTGCGTACTTTGGAAGCGAGCATACTGCTCTTGAATAGCGACAACTTGGCTCACTTGGCTACTTTGCGTGCTCTGTGACGACTGACTTTGCGTGCTTTGAATTCCTTGAATTTGATTTGACATGCGTAAACTCCTAACTTCAGGACTGTGTCCTACTGAAGAATATGAAAAGGGATGGATGTGTACAACTGCATTGTAGACCAAAAAGTTCGGACTAACCACTATACATATACATTGTCGGATGATCTGTACCGCAATTCAAGTTTTTCATATAGAAAGATCAAAATTGATTGGGATATAAAACTTACTCACAGGCGGTTGGTTTGTCTGTTCTTTGGACAGATCGTTCAAATGCGATCAATAATCCCAATGGATCCACTTCGAAATCTGCCTCTGTAACATTCGGTATTTCAAACATGCCTTTACCATGTTTCACCTCCACAAGTGTGTCGATACTTTTGTCCTCCAACACGATTCGAATGGGCACCATGATTTTACCGAACGGAACATCACTTTGTACGCATCCAATTATGCCGCTCTTATCATGTCGAACATCGGTCGTAATCTTTGGAATGTACCCACCATACACCCAGAAATCAAAAAAGTCGGAGAGATCCTGCCCTGATGCCTGTTCAAATTCTCGTTGTAAGGATTTTGAATCCACTCTAGATTTTTTTGCCAGAGACTCCAATGCTGAGAAATAGGCTTGATTCCCTATTTGCAGTCGCAGCATTTCTGATAGAACATAGACAGCATAATCTTCTCGGAACTTTTTTGGAACATCTGACAATCTTGTTGAGCCAGCGGGAGAATACGTTCTTCGACGAGCATCTCTGTTGGTCCACCCCAAATCTTGCTCCTCTGGATTTTCTAGGATATTTCGGATCCCTGTCACTCGAGCATTGTGCTCTTCGGACCCAAATGCAGCGCGAACATAATACATGGCATACGCATCTGCCAGAGCCGTCGTAATCCATTCATCTCGTTCTGTATTTGGTGCAACGCGTTGACCCCAATACTGCCCTGCCAGCTGACGGGCAATTTGAGTTTGAGCTCGCTTGGAATCTTCATCCCGAAGTTCATTTGTAAGTCCAACTGCAGATGGCGCTATTGTCTGTACTTGCACGATACCGTGTATGACTTGCTCTCTTGAAGGACGGCGGAATTCATTGATCACAAGAGAGCGGTCTTGTACAACATCCACCTCCTGTTGATCGTAGGCAGGTAAAAAGTCATGGAAGAAGGTGAGTATGCGTCGAATCTCCGGAGCAAACTGGGTTGCCTTCGAAGCGTTTTGTGGAAAAATCGATACGCGTACACTGGGTAAACCTTCTACAGTTGCCTCTTCTAATACTTCCCATCTTCCAATACCAATAGAAGGGGACAATGCATTTTTACCGCTGCTCAAAGTCCAATTCCACATCCCTTCATCTTGCCACGTACGCACAGAGTCACCAGATGACACAATGTACTGTGGTCTGAGCAATGGCGATTTTGTCCCTGTTTTAAGTTCAAAATCCCAACGTGTGCCACCCGCTATCGGTAGGACCTCAGGGAGAACTGGATGAACGCCTGTCGTGGTTCCCAATGTTCGAACAGCAACACCATCTGGCATCTCAATGGTTGAAAAATTGCCAAACCCCCACTGAGCAGACCATTTCAAACGCAACTTAACCCTCTCTCCTGCAGTAACTGGCTTAGGAAGCAACGCAACGATATCATACGTGTACTCAGATATTCTCTGTACAGTCCGTTCGGATTGCGCCACAATTTGTTCATTTGGATTCAACCGAAAATTAGCTGGACCTTCAGGCTGTGCAATCTTTGCAGTGGAAATAGACTGTGGGTTTGCAGCGGACACATTGCTATCTCCAGATGCTTGGGTACCAGATGACATCGCTGTGAGTTCTGTCGTACTCGTGGCCAGCTGAGGGATCCCACTGGTTAAAGAGTCGTTGTCCTCCATCGACACTTGCTGATTATCGAGATCAACCTCGTGTAAAGGAATCCTAGAACGTCGCAAACCTCCAGTATCTGTCAAATCGGAGTTGAGCCCTACCCAAGCAAGATCTTGCCACTGTCCACTCTCGTCCTGAACCTGAAGTGCATCCATCACCCAAGATCCCCTTTCCGAACCACTGGTTGGAAGCCTCAACGGTAAATACTGCAAATCGGCTCCATCTGCTTCAAACACCAACTCTGTGTCGGCAGTAACACGCTGATACAGTTTACTTCTGGTGTTGAACACTTCAATGGTTCCCTCTGCACTCACAGGTTGCATGCGGAAACTTGGTCGCACCATGTCCCCTTCAGTGGCAGGCATAAATGACAAACCACTGAATCGCTGAAAGTGCTGCCTCTTATCCAAATCACGACCGTGAGCAAATGCGATCGCCCGATATCCTAAGCCAGCTTCATCTCGACCGTCTCGATAACAGCTCATCCATTTGTCGTAATCCATATCCGAGACGGATGTTCCTTGAGCAGCAACGTGGTACCGGTCCTTGGTCTGCCACTCACTTACGGCCCTCACATAATGCCCCGGAAATCCCAATTCCTCTTGCAACAAACGATCTTGTCGCAGCATAGCCCTGGGGTCGAGCCCCAAACGCTGTAAGGCATCGGATCGATCCGCTAAAACGTCTGTTGCAACAATCCGAGTTCTAAGACGCCCTCGTTTCTCGGTTACGACATAGGTTGCGTCCGCTTCACCATCTTGAGTTTCTGTAAACAATACACCACCACCAACGGGTTCTAAATTGTAGATCAACTTTTGAACACGCGGATCAGCAGACAAAATCAATCCCTGCTTAATATCGACCGAGTAATTACTTCGTTGAGCGGCAATGGGAGCCATCTTTGATCGTTCTTGACCACCCCATCGAACCATGTGATTGGCAAATGTCCACGCATCGGCGCGCTCTGGGAATCGAACAGATAAATCTCCATCGCCGACAAAGACAATCCCTACCACTCTTTCAGATACCGGTGCTTTCCCCGTATACACAGGTATGAGCATCCCTTCATTCAAACGAACATCACAAACACCATCTTTAAACTGCACCTCTTCCGTGACCCTGTAAGCAGTGTCTCCCAATCGAAGCTGACCTGCTGCTTTCCACCACTGTTGAAGAGCCTCCGGCTCTACTGGAGGCGCAGCATCACCTGGCTCCGAAGAATTGGATACCTCTTGAGCAGATACCGTTCCGCAAATCCACGCCACACACCACATCAAGAATCCCATTGTGTTCGTCTCCATAATCTGATTGTCACCACCGCATTGATCATCACAAGTGGCTACAGTTAAATCAATCACTTAATTGCTCATGGCTCAATTGTAGCCATCTTCAGTCAAATTCCCAATTCTTTTCCTTGATCTTCTAACTAAATGACATGCTTATATTGTACAATCTGAATCGTTTTATATACAATTCTAGTAATTCGTCTATATGCATCCAAACACCCTCTCATGGAGCCAAACGTGCCAGTAGAAATCGAGCGCAAATTCTTGATAGCCAAAGAAACATGGCGTACATCCGTTCAGCGTTCCATCGAGATTCGTCAAGGATACCTTTGCAAAGATATCGAGCGTACAGTTCGCATCCGTACGTGGGATAAAGATGGAAAGATCACAGTCAAGGGCAAAAGTATTCGTGGAGCAAGGGCTGAATATGAGTACGACATTCCATTTGATCACGCTGTGGAGATGCTGGATTCGCTGTGTTTACCAGGAGTGGTCCACAAACGTCGGCACCTCATTCAAATTGATGAATACACTTGGGAGATCGATGAATTCTTCGACCACAATCAGGGGCTTCTCTTGGCAGAGGTAGAATTGCCAACCATTGATGCCAAGCTCAATCTTCCAGACTGGATTGGACTTGAAGTGACCACAGATCACCGATTCAAAAACTCTCACTTGGCCAGTCACATCGTCGATGTAGAGTCTATACGACTATCAAACTCATAATAGATGTTTATGACTACCACTAGGTGAGAACCTTTTGAATTGCTTCCTTAAGTTCATTGCTTCTAAAGGGTTTGACTAGAAGATGCTCATTGTGTTGCAATGCTTGGTTGCGACTGGCATATCCCGTGATGTACAAAATAGCAGACTCCAACCCTACCGTTTGTAGTGCATTGACCACTTCAAATCCATGTTCATCTCCCAGCCGAACATCACATACCACAAGAGATATCTCCGACTCCCTAGATACGACTTCTAGAGCCTCCACTCGAGAGCCAACATCCAATACAAGCCAGCCCAAATTCTCCAGCAGAAGTTTCACAGAATCTCGAACCAACTCCTCATCATCAATCAGCAATGCCATACCACGATGCTTGCTCGGCTCCATAGACCCAACGGCAATATTTAAACGATCATCTTGAACCATTGGAATCCACAATTGGACAACGGTCCCCTCACCCAAACGACTGGATATGTCCAATGTTCCACCAGCTTGATCAATTAAACCGTGGACTGTCGATAAACCAAGACCAGTACTACCACGAACACTAAAGTACGGCTCAATGGCTCGTTCTTTCGTCTCATCGTCCATACCCACACCGTTGTCTTCAACCTGAATACACACAGTATTCATGTCATCCTTGATGTGCCTCCTGATGGAAACAGATACCTTGATTGCACCAGTTTCTTGACCCTCAAATGCCATCGAAGAATTTCGAACTAGGTTCAACACCATTCTCTCAACCTGATCAAGGGGGAGCTTTACGATGGCTGATTCGTCGACGACTGCAATTGTCAGTTGTACATGGCTCGGCAATACTTGCTTCAACATGCCCTCCATATCTGTCACAATCGCATTCACATCCACCGGTGACTCTTTGATGGGCAACCCCTTCGCGAAAAATAAAAGCTGCGTGGTCATGTCTGACATATGTCTAGACACAGACAGCATCGTCTCTATACCTTTGGCGCATTTATCACTGGGAGATGCCGTTGTCAGTAGATCGTCTCCTATCCCAGTGATCACCATCAAAGCGTTGTTAAAATCATGAGCTACACCACCAGCCATTCGAGACAACGACTCCAATCGCTGTTCCTTCTGCAACTCGGAGGCCAATCTAGCCCGTTCGGCAATGAGTTTCTCTCGTATGCGGCGTGTAGAAATAATTTGCATGAGTCCATCTACAAAGAGACTGTACGCAATATCCACATCAAGTGACAAGGCTTGGATTTCACTATCGGACAAACTTTTATTCTGAGGCCACAATACGTCTCCTTTTGGAATGACATCGACAAAAACAGACCAACAGGCTTGTTCGATTTGAGTCAAAGGAACGTCTTGCAGCGCCATCAGCCCCAAATCGGCCACTTTTGCCTGCTGTTGCTGAGACAATTGCAATTGATGATTTGATTTCTCAAGACGCTGCTTATTCTGAAATGCTGATTTCCAAGCCAATCGATTGGATAAATCTACGGCCACTACATAGGCACCCCAAGCTGGAATACTAAAGAATACGAACAATTGCACGATGTGTTCTGGTGGGACAAACGGATCTATCGGCAATCCAATCATCGGTCTAAGCGCATCTCCAAACAATAAAATCACGATTCCACTGAGGAACACAGCGCCAATATCGATGAGGGCTCCTCGAATCCCAAGAAATCCACCCGCAGTAATGACCGACGCCAAATAGAGAATCCCTGTTGAACCACCAATCGTTTGCGTCCCCAGAAGCGCGAGATTCCCAGAAAGCACCAATCCTCCCGCGTGGAGTGTCGTCGATAAAACTATATTTCCGCGCCGCCACAAAAAATACCCATTAATGGCACCCACTATGCCTAAAATAGCCGCAATCGATACGGCCTGATGCTCACCCCAAATCATCGCCGGAACCAAAATTATGAAGCCGATCACCCCGACAGTTGCGAAGGCAGTGTTGGCGACCAACGTTGCACCATGATTTGTCGGGAGTTGGTCTGGATGGTTGTCCAATGTGAAGTATTGTCGAAATAACTCTTTCATAGGTGTAAATATACCACTTGGTGGACTGGATATGATTCAAAAGATTTCAGCTGAAAAAAATCCAATCGCTAAATAGACGGAATTGCATGAATAATTTCTTGGGACCGCCTGTGTTGTACAGCAGTCCGCTTAGGGGAATATCCAAAATGATTCTCAAATGGCATCACTTGTTTCGCTGCGATGTCAATCATCCAACGGTCTCCATACGCGGCAGCCAAATGCAATATAGACGTCAGTGGTCTCTGGATCCAAGTTTGGGCGATTGCAAGTCCCAACGCCGGTGGGAAAAATAGTTCTAGATTCGTACCCTCGTCATCCAACCATGAGTGGTCTTCATAGTGACGAAAAGCTATCGGAAGTTGCATAGCCTCCAACCAGGGTGACCAGCTCCATGTATCAGAGGTGAATAGACCAAAAACAGTTCGCAAGGCGGGTCTGAATAGATCTCCTGTCAGCATCAGAACACCACCATACTTCTCGGATACAGATTCAGAGTAACGAAAGTCTTGTTCGTCGGTTGTGGAGAGGCTCTTGAAGTTTCGCTCACCTTGCCACAAGGCTATTTGAAGCACTGGATGTGCTTGCCTCGAGGCGATTGCATGGGGTGCGATCGACTGAAGATTACCATCATCTTTTCGAAGAAGCAATCCGATACCGAGGGGAAGTTCGATATCTGGAAGTACACGTGGTTCAACATCAGAATCGACGTACAATCCACCCATTTGATACAAGATGCGAAGACGAAGCAAATCAGATGCGTTGGCGTGAAAACCACCCTGGAGTTGCTCAAGTACCATCTCCTTTTCGCTTCCCCACAGCACGTACTGTTCTTCAAGAACAGACCTATATAGAACACCGTTTTGCTCACACCACTGATGAACTTGCTTTCCCTGAATATCTGATCTGTCTGTCCACAAATAGACTTCCCACGTAGGATTATTCGCTGTCCAATCAATGATGTTCCTACGATAGGGCTTACTCTGTGTATTTGGGGGAATAGAACCCAACCAGATCAAATGCAACCGCTGTACACATTGAGACACAGCAACTTATGGTGTTTGAATTTGTGAAGGCGTTTCCAAAACAGGGATCGGTTCCACCTCCTTTTCGAAAGAAATATCTTGAAGCAAGGCACCCAGCTGATTCATATGCTCACCATATAAGGCCCAATTCCCAGCCCGTTGCGCTTCGATGGCAAGTTCAAACAGACGATTGGCCTCCGATACACGGTCACTGAGAGAGCGACTCGAGTCCAACCCCACCACAGAATCTTGAAAGGAATTAGATTGAAGATCTTCTTGAAGGAGACCCACCGACGGTCGTTTCTTCGATGTGGTACTACCAAACACCTTCGACAACGCAGTAGCCAAGTCCTCTTCCATGACAATTCGATTTTCGTAAGCAACAATCACACGCTTCAGTTCAGGCATTTGACTCGATTCTGCTTGTAGATAGAGGGGTTCAACATACATCAATGAATCTTCAATGGGAATCACAAGAAGATTTCCTCTAACAACGGCAGAACCAGACTGAGACCAAAGGGTGATCTGCTTTGATATCTCCGGGTCTTGATCAATTCTCGACTCAATTTGACGGGGACCATAAATGAGCTTTTGCTTTGGAAACTGATACAACACTAGGTTTCCGTACTGATCACCATCGGAGCGAGCCGCCAACCATGAAATCATATTGTCTTTGCCTTGTGGAACAAATGGAAGGAGCAACACAAATTCTGCAGCCTTTTCCTCCGGGAGTTTCATGATGAGATAATACGACTCCATCTGTCTTTCTTTTCCGCTGTACAATTCTGTCGGAAGACTCCACATGTCCTCTTTATTGTAAAAAACGGTCACATCATTCATATGATATGAACGATACATGGAAGCCTGTACATCAAAGAAATCTTCTGGATAACGGATATGAGAACGCAAATCCTCTGGGAATTCTGACATCGATTTGAAGACCGTTGGAAAGGAAGACTGGTAGAACTGGACGAGTGGATCTGTCTCATCGGCCACATAAAAATCCACTGACCCTTCATACGCATCAACGACAATCTTGACAGCATTCCGCATATAGTTGAATCGACCTCGTGGAAACGGTTCGGAATAGGGAATGTCATCGGTCATTGTATAGGCATCTATCATCCACATAAGTTTTCCTTCGGACACCACCAGATATGGATCTGTATCGAAACTTAAATAGGGTGCGATCATTTGAATTCGATCAGCAATGGTACGGCGGTAAAGCAGTCTCGATTCCGGAAGCAGGTAGTTGGACAGAATGATCTCAATGTCACCAAAATACCAGGCATACAATAAACGCTGAGTGAAGGAACCTAGAGAAACACCTTGCTCTCCCTGATACTTTGTAGTGACATTCTCATCTCCTTTCGGATAATCGAACTCTTCCACATCTCCGTTGACAACAATGTACTGATTCGTCAACTCTCCATAATAAATCTCTGGACGATCAACTGTTATATCAATCGTACTTTGCGGCGGAATATCTTTGATAAACAGCGATGGCTGCCCCTCTTGGCTGACTTGATTGACTGGACTCATCGTCAAACCATAGCCGTGGGTGTACTGAAAGTGGGCATTGATCCAAGACTGCGCCTGGGCAGAGACATTGCCATAATTCATTTCACGTCCGGACAGCATGACTTGTCGAAGCTCGCCGTCAATCATGTATCGATCGATATCAACGTCATAAAAGTCGTAGTACGTGCGAATCTCCTGAAGCTGGCCATACGTCGTTAACAACGGTCTATCATCCCAAATACGAATATTGTTGATGGTCAGTGGATTGTCTTGAACCGTTTCCCAATCCAGTTGCTCATCGACCTCAAACGGTTTCACTTGAATTCGATCTAGTGCGTACGCCCATTGTGTGGTTGCAATATTCTCTTCTAAGTAGGGGCGCTCATACTCAATCTCATTGGGAGCCACCATAAAATTCTGAATGACTTCTGGCCAAATCCAGACACAGAGCCCACGCAAAATGAAATAGGTGAATAGTGCCGTTGCAACAGATGACCCAGACCTTTCGGTTCGCGAGCGCAACAACCAAACCGCGACTCCTACAGACACGAATGCCATAATCCAGTACGAAGGAAGTCGTGCATTCAAATCAGCGTATCCAGCACCCCAAACCAACCCTTGCCCTTGTGAGAACAGAACATCATAGCGCTGAAGCAACCAATCGACTCCTATCAGCACAAAGAAGAAGGCGCCTTGTGAGCGCAAGTGTTTATTGGCAACATCTGTAAAACCCTCTTCATACCCTCCGCCAAACAATATATCTCTCGCCAAGTGCTGAACGGTCGTAATGAGTAGCGTAATGAAAACCAAAAACTGGGCCCAATTCGAGGTAATATCAATCAACGGAAGCTGGAATACATAAAAACCAAAATCCCAACCAAACACGGAGTCCGTTTTATTAAAATCAACTGGATCCAATAGAGCCAACCCATAGAGCCACTGATCAGAAGCAAAGTTTGCAAAAGAAATCGCCGGCAACAACGATAGAGCATATCGAGCCCCTTTAAACACTGCCGCCCAACTCTCTTCAGACAATTCAATTTCAAAGTGATCCTCTATGTAGATCGCTTTAAAACGATCACTTCGAGCAGCCAAACCGATTTGCCAAAAGATATAGCCAAAGCTCGCAGCAAAGAACAATACCCATAGAATAAACTGCATCATCAATTTGGTTTTAAAAAATCCTAAATAGCCAACACTGGAAAACCACTGCCAATCCACAATAATGGACAATACCGAACCCAGCCCCAGCCAGGTCAAAATGATTGTCCAAAGAATCAAACGACGTTTTGTAATCATACGAAGCCTCTATTATTTCTATTTTCGTAACACAGACCAATATAAAGTCGATGACCACAAGCGCCTTATTGAATACACTCAGCCCGATTATCCCCATAACGACGTTTATATGGGACATAAGTCATACAGGAATCTTCGACACAAACCTTCTGACAGGTCTCATAGATATCTGTATGCACTCGTTCTGCACATTCACCGGTGGTGAGATCACACACTCTATTGTACACTTCCTTATCTGGCTTTTCGTCTTGGGAATGCAAGGACGTGATTAGAGATTTCGGAGCTCCTTTGGCCCAAATGCCAGCTTTGTTGTCAATCCCCACCTGTAAAGATGTCATATCCGCAGCGGGCGCGGGACCTCCAATCGAGAACGGATGAGCATAGCCGTTTTCAAGCATCGCTCTTCTCAATCCTGGACAGTCCACCAATACCCTGCCATATCCACCACCTTTTTTGGTGTCCACGCACTCCCAAACCGTTTTAGAAGCGAAGACACCGGATTCTTTTGCAAATGCAAACAATTCTTGCTCCGTCCACTCTCCCCATTGATGTACCGGTCCATATGACTCCAGAGTATTGTATCCAGATAGACGAGCCTTTATTTTGGTACCGTCTGCTGCCTTACCGTGAAAAGTATCTCCATCGTCCCAAACTACAGAAATGGAGACACCATCTAATACAACCGATGGTTCAACCTTATTATTTTCGGCTTGGTCAGCAACTTGCTCCACCTTCTCTTTCACAACCTGTGACTCAGACATCTGAGTCGGTTCCTTTTGACTACACGCCATCAACAACCAAATCATCATTTCCTCCTACATGAAACAAAATCCTCTCGAGCACGCTATAACACATGCTCAAGAGGATTACAGATCTACGGCCAACACGCAAACGTACACACACCAAATTTCAAACGATACTATCGACGATACCTACTTATCAATGGAGACAACATTTCCATCTATATCTTTGAGCGCTTTACAAAATCGGACATCCAAAGATTTTCCACGCAAGGGACCAGAGCACGTCAAGATGACACTTACTGCGCCTTCGATGGTATGGTCATTCCGCTCAACTGACTTCTTGGATTCTATTGTCACCTTTACAATGGGACCAACAGATTTTTTGTCCACCAATACTTCATAACTGGATCCATCGAGCAGCAGGTCTTGCTGTATATCCATCGTCTTAGAGAAGACGACTTTAACCTTATTCACATCAACCAAACCACAGGTTCGAACCTGAGGATGATTCAATGACCGCTTCAACTTTTTTCCGGCTCGGAAAACAGGAATTCTACGAACAGGTACACTGAGCGGATCGCCAGTCTTTGGGTTGCGCCCGTCAAAAGATCGCCGCTCAGACACTTGGAAGGTCCCAAAATCAGAAATGGTGACCTTCTTACCTTCCTCTAATGCTTCCGCTATCGTCTCTGTCACAATATTGATATACCGAGCAGCATGCACCTTTGGTATTCCAGCCTCATTTGCCAACAAGATAGTTAAATCATTCTTATTCCAACTGGCTTTAGTTTTAATATTTTTAATTTCAGTCATCATATACTCCAATCCAACACCTTCTTTTAAAATAAACAAGGTATAGAATACTCTTTTTTGATTCTCAAAATCTATGATATCGTCTTTGTAGCAAAATTAAAGTATTTTTTTAGATTTTTCAATATTATCAAATAAAATCCAAAAAATACTTTAGTTATTATAATTAAATGCAAATTAAATCGTCAAAAATCCCATCGTGCACAAAACATTTGACTGTTCTATTTCTGTACATCAATGATAAAGTCATGGATGAATAGTATTCGAAATCCACAAGCTCAACAGCATCACCCTAAGAGATGATGACGCAGGTCTCTTTCCGACTCAGTAACGCCATACATATTATGTTCAATGAATGCAGTGCTGAACCGAGTGAGGCTTAGTCGTGACTGTTAATGCTCTCTACACATTGCTTCACACAGTCAATCGCTTCATCTTTTGCACCGTAGTAAGCAATGGGGTGAATGGTATTGTCATCCAGCTTAAGCTGTACAATCCACGTTTTTTTGCCCCCGATGGTCTTTTGCTCAATGTAAATGTGTTTGAGCGTGTCAGGGTTTACACTTGCACCAGATACCAACTTTACCAACATGATGTTCTCCTAATATGGTTGTCTTTAGTTCAATCGTACCAGTCATCCAAACCATTGTCAGGCACCCATTCATCGGAATCATCTTCGATGAATCCTGTCACTCTAGGGACAGACTTTGGTGCCACCGCCTCAACAGCCTCTTGCTCTACTGACACAGACTGCGCCGGTGTGGCGTTTTTAGATTTTGATTTAACACTGGATTTTGATGATTTTTTAGTCTTCTTTTCAACCACTGGTTCCGGAGCCTCTTCTGACTCTGTATACGGCTGTTGAATTTTGGGTTTTGAAGCCTTCGATGGTGATTTTGACTCTACATCTTCTGAGTACATACCCCAAGAACTCGACTCTTCTTCTGCCGGTGGCGCCGGTTTGACAGGCTCCTCCTCGGATGAGAACCCGAAAGAACTCGACTCTTCCTCAGCAGGTGGTGATGCCTGCTTAGCAGGTTCTTCCTCAGACGAAAACCCCCAAGAACTCGACTCTTCTTCTGCCGGTGGCGCCGGTTTGACAGGCTCCGCCTCCTCAGAAGACATATCCCACGAACTGGACTCTTCCTCAGCAGGTGGTGATGATGGCTGAGCGGGTTCTTCCTCAGAAGACATATCCCAATCGGATGACTCTTCATCTTTAGCGGTTTCCTCGACAAAAGATGGAATCTCTACAGAGTCGAGTTCTTCACCATTCAGCAATCTCGTACATCTATCTGCCAGCGACTCTGCTTCCATTCGAGTCGCACATCGATCCAACATCAATTCGGAATCGTCATCCAATTTGATGACCACAACAAAAAATGTCTCGTCGTTCAATGTGGTCGGCAAAACCTTGATCAGCTTTACTGTATCAGGGTTGTTGATGATTTTGCCTTCCGGAAGCAGTACCATAGTTATTCACTGTCCCAATCTGATGACTCTTCATCCACGGCATCTGTGCCCACACCATTCTCTGCATTGTTGATCAAATCTGTACACCGATCGGCCATTTGAATTGCATCCTCTTGACTGGTACAATTTTTGATCATCAACTCCGAGTCATCATCTAGCTTTACAGCCACAACAAACAACTGCTTGCCACGGATAGTACTGGGCATTATCTTTACCATTTTAATGGTATCGGGATTGTTAATCGCACGTCCTTCTGGCAACAAAACCATCATGATTCACCTCATCAAGTTCTGAGCATCATCCTACACTGTTTGTAATCAAATGCACTCTATTCTGTTGTAACAACCAATCTGAATTTCAGCATAAACAAAGCCAAAATTTGCCTATTTTCGCATTAGGAAACAAAATGCGCTGGTTTCATGTGATAGACTGATTTACAATTGATGACAAAACTTCCTTCTTGGTGTGATATGCCTTACTCTACACAATCCTCTTCCGGTCGATATGATCTTTCCGGTATCAAATTTGCACTGGTCTATCCTCCATATGGTCCTGTGAAGAATGAACCTGGGATCAAAACTGTCAAAGAGAACTATGGGATCTTTCCATCCCTGTCATTGCTGTACGTAGCTGGTATCCTTGAAAATGTCGGTGTAGAAGTTCTATTTATTGATGCGCACGCCGAGGATCTCACCCTAGAAGAAACGGTCCGAAGACTGAATGAGTTTGGTCCAGACTTTATTGGCTATACCCTCACCACCTATTTGTTCTTTCAGTCTCTAGACTGGATTAAAGCAATCAAAGAACTGGTAGATGTTCCTGTTGTTGTAGGCGGTGTTCACCTGTCCATTTATGCTAAAGAGACTCTTGGGTACAAAGATATCGATTATGCCGTCACCGGTGAAGCTGAAGAATCCTTACCGAGCCTGTTGAAGGCCATCACTAAAAAAGAAGACCTGTCTTTGGTGCGCGGGATCGCCTACAAAAGAGACAATGGCGAAGTTGTCGTCACTCCACGAGAAGCTGAGGTCGATGTCAACGAATCGCCGTTTCCAGCTCGGCAGCTCTTGGACAATGAGATCTACTACTCCTTCATTTCAAAGTATAAAAACTTCAGTGTGTTCATCACCTCTAGAGGGTGTCCGTACAAATGTATCTTTTGCGAACAAGGCTCGAAAACATTCCGTCCTCGCTCCCCAAAGAATGTGGTCGATGAGTTGGAAATGTGTGTCAAAGAGTTTGGAATTCGTGAGCTCGACTTTTTCGACTCGAGTTTCACCATTCGAAAGCAGCGGGTCATCGATATCTGCGACGAGATCAAACGTCGCAAGTTGGATATCGTTTGGGCAGCGAGAACCCGGGTCGACTGTATTACCGATGATGTTTTGAAGGCTATGGCGTCTGCTGGGTGTACACGTATCTATTACGGAATTGAAAGCGGAAATCGGGAAATTCTGCACACTCTCCGTAAGTCCACTTCCATTGATATGTACCACGACGTGATCAGCCGCACCAAGAAACACGGCATCCACACCTTTGGGTACTTCATGCTCGGAAATCCATACGAGGATGAAATCAGCATGCGTCAAACCATTCGCTTGGCTCTAGATCTCGATCTTGATTACGCACAGTTCTCCAAAGTAACTCCCATGCCGGCAACAGAAATGTACACCATGCTGCTCAGAACGCATGGTCGTGATTACTGGAGAGAGCACATTGCCAACGGTACAGACGAACCGATCCCTAGACCACTGTGCGATCTGACAGATGCAGAGATCGAACGCTGGACACGATTGGCCTATCTGCGTTTTTACTATAGACCAAGTTACATCATGCGCTCTGTATCTCGACTCAAGAGTCGAGATGAGTTCGTGAGATCTGCAAAAACAGCTTGGCAAATGTTGCTCAATCCACCGAGCGAAGAAGGAATGGAAGTGGTTGGCTGAGGCACTTTTCATCGCATTGTGTTAGACTGCTCAAAACAGTTTACTCAAGCAGACTTTGGAGGTCTCATGAAATGGTTGCCACTTGCCCTCGCCTTATCTTTGTCTCAGATTGGATGCTCTGACCCATTTGGAGATGCTCAGCGGGTCAACACGGTAGAGGCATATGATCAGTTCATCAAAGAGAATGGAAAGTCCTCACGAGTCTTCGAAGCACGCTTGGCTATTGAGCGCTTGATGGTTGAAAAGGCTCGCGAAAGCCAAAAGGTTGAAGACTTTGATGCCTACTTAAAAAAGTTCAAAAAGAATCCTCCATCTAAGAAAACCTACGCAGACATGACCAAAGAGCGCAAAGAGGCTCTCTGGGACATCGCACTTGAAAGCAACGCCATTGCAGATTGGGAAAACTTTATCGAACAATACAAAGTAGAATCCCCAAAAGATGTTCGCATCGCCAAACAGCGCTTGGAAGTGGCCAAATATTTAGCCAATCTCAAGATGGATCCAATTGAAAAGACTCAAATCAATCTGTCTGGGGATGAAAATGGTCCCTTGAATGGATGGGAATTCTCAACTCGCATTACCAATGCTGGGGATCGAGACATCAAATCCCTCCGACTTCGCATCTCCTTCTTAGATGTCGATGGACTCATCGTCGATCGCAAAGACTTCACCGTGATTGGTTGCGGGGACTACTGTCAGCGCATGTTCGTCTTTGAAGATCCTTCCTACGCCAAAGCAGATCCAGAATT
>CALDQI010000447.1:0-14600 GCA_937911635.1 uncultured Pseudomonadota bacterium
TAATATTGTTGGTTTCGAACTGAACGAATGTCGCCTCTGCATACTTAGTCGTACCGGAATCATCTTTCGACTCCACCCAAACACTCGAGCCTTCTTCAATCGGGAACTTCTCCATCGATACCGGTACCGTCAACTCCAAAACCTCATACGGTGGCAGCGGCTCATTCTCTTCTTTTCCAGCGACCTTCCGGTCCACCAGCACAGGTATACCCTGTTCCGTCAGTGCTTCTGTCACAAAACGTTCTTTTCCCTGCTCGACTTCGGGTGCCTTTGGTAAATCACCCTTGTCTTCTGACCACTCCGACGCTGGAATTAATTCTACTTCCAAGGTTTGAATCGTGGTGGCAGGGATGCTCGCACTGAGAGAACGATCTGCATTCTGAGCAATCGTCCACTCGAAGAACTCATTCTTCTTGGTCACAGGTTCTGTCAATCGAATAGACAACGCATCTTCTGAAGAGGTGAATTGAGGAAGGAGAGTATACTCAACCGTCCAATTGTCAACATAATTGCCATCTACAACTTGACCAACACCATCGCCAAGGTCCAGTGTATTGTCCCAAAACATCACATCCCAAAACAAGACGCTTGCTAAGGGACCAACAAAATACTGACCAAATGCATCGTCTATAGCTGTAAAAATATCCTTTTCCTCTGCTACGGGTGCTTCTGCGGAGGCTATCCCCAGCAGTCCCACAAATAAAGATACAAGCATCGAAACTCCTTGACCAAATGGTCATACAATCTGCACAATCAAATCCACATGCAACATGAATGTATTCGCCTTGAGACTACAACAATCGGGTTGTAGATGCGAACAAACATCCCGATCAACAGGATTTTGGTAAACCATGGTAGTTTAGTCCGTTGCTACAATCCTGCAACCTACATTCAACTGGACTGATATCATACGATCAAAGTAGGACATCGTTCATCTGGGAGAGAGTGGGTTCCGTTCGGCAAACTCCTCCACCAATTCTATACTGCGGGCATCCAAGTCTGTTGGTATCACAATGTGTACTGTCACAATGTAGTCCGCGTCCTCAGCCCCTTTGGCTCGAAGGCGAAACTTTCGTCCTGAAGACGTGCCGGCGGGGATGGAAATCGTCACTTCACCCTGTGGGGTACCGACAGACACGCGACCTCCAAGTACAGCCTCTGGAAACGTAATCTGCACCACACCGTTGCTCATCGACTTGTTTGTCTTTTCTTGGGGTTGAGGTTGATGACGAGATGTATTGGTTGTTTTGTCTGGTCGATTATGTTCCTCGTGTGATTGATCAGCCACAATGTTCACCGTACAGTGTAAATCTCCAGAACGACCACCATTCAATCCCGTGTGTCCCATCTTCTCGATGTCAAGCACTTCTCCATCGCGAGTTTCGGCAGGTACACGTAAATAGAAGAGTTCCAGAACAGATTGCACTTCCAGCCCATCCGTTCGACGCAATCGTTGGTACTCAAACTGAACCATCCCACCTTTGGATGCTGTACTGCGAGGCACATCAACTGTTACATGGATATCTTCACCATCACTGCGCTCACCTGCTCTTGCCTGATTCTGAGCATACCGTCCACCAAACTGCCCACCACCTTGCTTCGAAGACTCTGGATTACCGCCAAAAAGATCATCGAGGTTCAGACTGTTCTGAGGCTGTTTCCAAGATGGGTTCCGCTTATTGGTTTTGTGGGTAAACCTGGATTCTGTATGAGGCTGGTCACTGGAAAAATTGGCCCCTTTTGGTGGTCTCCATGAAGATCGATAAAAGGTTCTTGACCGTCTAGGCTTGTCGTATAGTGCACGTTTTTCGGGATCGGATAGGATTTCATATGCCTTACAGATTTGAGCAAACCGCTCTGTATTCTCTGGTGAGTTGCCTGCTTTGTCGGGATGATGAACCTGTACAAGCTTGCGATACGCCCGTTTTATGGTGTCCAAATCAGCTTCTTGTTGTACACCCAAGATTTCATACAAACTTTGATTGATTTCCATTTTCTGTCCTTCAGTATCGAGATTATGTACATTTTGATTTGAAACCACACCCAAAATCGTCTATGTTAAGCAATGTATTTCAAGGGTTGATTTTTGGTTGACCGTGTTGATAAACAGTATATCAATCCCCTATCCTTGTCAGATCGTTTTTCGAGAATCATCATTTGATTTCATCGCCTCACCGTAGGAAAGTCCATGGCTAGAAATTCACGAAGTCGAAGTCCAAAGTGCTCATTTTGCGACAATCAGCAGGTTAAAGGCATTAAAATTATAGCCGGTCCAAAGGGTGTTCACATCTGTTCAGAGTGCATCAAACTCAGTTTGGACATGATTCGAAATGATACACCTGCGATACAGATGAATGATGTCAATCACTTACCAACCCCCAAAGAGATTAAAGCTCATTTGGATCAGTATGTGATTGGACAACACCAGGCTAAGAAGAGATTGTCTGTCGCAGTATACAACCATTACAAGCGTTTGGAAAACGTTCGTTTGGTCGAAGAAAAGCAAGAAGAGGTGGAGATCCAGAAGTCGAACCTGCTTTTGATCGGACCCACTGGAACTGGTAAAACATTGATGGCGCAAACACTAGCAAAGTTTCTCAATGTCCCGTTTGTAGTGGCTGATGCAACAACCCTAACTGAAGCTGGTTATGTTGGTGAGGATGTCGAAAACATTGTACTCAACCTGTATCGGGCTGCAGACGAAAATGTGGAACAGACCATCCGAGGGATTGTCTTTGTAGACGAGATTGACAAACTTGCCAAAAAGGGCGCTTCGGGTTCAACAAGCCGAGATGTCTCTGGTGAAGGTGTTCAACAGGCTCTGTTGAAGATTATTGAAGGGACACTGGCAAATATCCAAGCAAAGGAAGGCAAGCGAATGTCTTCCCAACAGCCCAAGCAAATTGATACCACCCACATTTTATTCATCTGCGGAGGTGCATTTGAAGGACTTGATAAGATCATCGAACAACGCACGGGTAAAGGACGCATTGGTTTTACTGAGGAAGACATACTCGATAACGAGACGTATGAACAACGTTTGATGAAAGATGCCTCCCCAGAAGATCTAGAAAAATTTGGACTCATTCCAGAGTTTGTTGGACGACTCCCTGTCATTGCCGTCATGGAGCATCTGGAAGAAGAGCAATTGGTCGAAATTTTGACCAAGCCAAAAAATGCATTGGTCAAACAATACCAGAAGCTATTTGTAGATGAAAGCATCACCCTAACGTTTACAGAAGATGCTTTAAAAGCCATTGCTAAGAGAGCCGTTGATAGAAAGGCGGGTGCTCGTGGACTTCGAACGATTCTAGAAGAGATTATGCTCGACATCATGTACGATGCCCCGTCGCAAGAGAATTTGGTTGAAGTCGTCATTGATGAAGCTTCCGTTTTAGAGGGCGTGACACCCAAATGCATCCATACCGACGCTCTAGACGTTAGTTAATAGTTAGAGTTAGTAGTTAATACCATCCCATACTGTACGTGAGCTCACACTCGCAGGTTTGGACGTTTACCATCACTTAAGGAGTTCCTGTGCAATCACTTCACTTCATAAAAGTACTGGGCACAGGTGCAATGGGGTCAGTGTATCTAGCTGAAATGGTCAGTGGACAAAATTTTCGCAGACAGATTGCTGTAAAGGTGATCAAGTCAGAAGAGGCCAGTTCGTCTCCCTTTATCACCAGAATGCGAGATGAGGCGCGTCTGCTGGGATTGTTGCAAGACGATGAGATTTTACAAGTGATCAACCTGGTCAATTTGCAAGGACGCGATGCAATCCTGATGGAATACGTAGAGGGAGAAGATCTAAGTAGAGTTGGCAGCAGTGGTCTACCTCTTTCCCCAAAAGCCATTACAACCATTGGTGCGATTACAGCGGGTGTACTTCATCGTGCTCATACGGCTGTCGATCCTCGAACCCGTCTACCACTCAACGTGGTCCATCGAGATATCAAACCGGCAAACATCATGATCACCCGTAATGGTGGTGTAAAAGTCTGTGATTTTGGCGTTGCAAAAGCCCGTTTCGAGGGGCAGGAAAGCCATACTTCGCCTGACCAAATTCTGGGCACCCTACATTACATGTCACCAGAGTATCTCCGCACTGGTGAAATTTCACCGGCGGCTGACATTCTTGCGCTAGGGATTTCTCTGATTGAAGTTTTAAGCGGTAAGAAATTTGGGCGTCCAAAGTTAAAACGCTCAGACCATGAAGCTGCGGTAGCTAAGCTGCTTCAAGTCGCACGTTTCCCACCTCAGTTGCAAGCCATCTTAAAACAGTGCTTAGAATGGAATCCAAACAGTCGCCCCACAGCTGCCAGATTGGAAGACGAGCTGTACAATATCGCAGAATCACTCCCTGGGCTCAGTCTTAGACGATGGGCATCTCAAACACTGCCCCAACTTGAACACTATCAAGATCCGTCGAGTGACTCGTTGCAACTAATCGGACAAACCATCACCCTGTCTTCCCAAGCCTTCATCCTCGATCCCAATTCCACGTTGGACACTCCTGCAAGTCAAAGCAGTATCACCCACACACAGGCAAATGATGCATTCAAGGTAACTCGACAGGAAATTCATACACCTTCGAAAAAATATGCTATTTTATTGGGTGCAGGTGTCGGATTTGTTCTGTTTTTGCTAACGCTACCTGTATACTTTATTGGATGACCGGATTCCCCATCCCTTATCTAATTCGTCCCTCATCAAAATCCTCATCCCCTCAACCATCGTGAAACCTATACACACCATGTTTTTGTCGGCATTGCTGACATTGTCTTTAATCTTCGGCTACAAATACCTCGTGCAGTCAACCGTCACAGAATCTGTCTCTACTGCAGAATTGGATGGTCAAGATGACTATGACTCTATCCCTGAAGAAGTACCTGAACCTGAACCCACGGCCGAATGGCGCAGCTATCGTGTTCAAAAGGGAGATGTCTTGGGAAGCATTTTGCCAAAGTTTGGTCTACCCACCGCTAAGGTCCGTGCGGCGGCGATCGACATCATCGATTTGGCAAACCTCCGAATTGGTCAAGAGTTTCGATTTCAGTTTCAACCTGGCGCGGAAACTCCAGATGAGATCCGCTTCGCATTGGGAGAAGATGACACCCTCATCATTCGGAAAACTGGAGAGGATTGGACAGCAGAACAGGAAAAGATTCAATTTGATATTCAGCTGGGATACCGACATTTCGTTGTAGAAACTTCGCTGTGGCAAGCGGCAATTGATGAAGGATTGCGAGCCCGTGATATAGCCATGATGGCTGAGGTTCTTCAATACGACATTGACTTCAATACCGAAATTCGAAAAGGCGCCACGGCTGAGCTTCTTGTGGAAGAGATGTGGCAGAATGGTAAACTCGTCAAATTGGGAGCCGCCAAGATTTTACTGTTCATCAATAAAGGCAATGAATACCAGGCCATTCGGTTTACCAACAGTCGAGATGTCACAGCATATTACGACTCCAACGGTGTTTCAAGAGAAAGTCCATTTCTTCGATCGCCACTCGCCTTCTCTAGGGTCACATCGAATTTCAATCCAAAAAGATTTCACCCCATTCACAAGAAGGTACGCCCACACAACGGTACAGATTTCGGTGCAAAAACCGGTACCCCAATCCGCTGTGTCTCAGATGGTGTGGTCACATACGCGGGGCGAAATGGTGGACATGGAAACTTTATAAAGGTCAAACACATGAGTCCTTATGAAACCTCCTACTCTCACCTGTCCAAGATCTCTGTGAAGAAGGGAGAACGTGTTAAGAAAGGTCAGATCATCGGAAAAGTAGGCACAACAGGTGCTTCTACAGGACCGCATCTCCACTATCAGGTTTGGAAGAACAAACGCTTTGTAGATGCCATGAAGGTCAAGTTCCCAAAGGGCAAAAAATTATCGGGTGGTGACTACACCACATTTAAGCAACAAAAGAGCGATGTCTGGACAGAGTTTGAACGATTGAAGGGTCTAGATGATACCAGTAAAGGAATCGATTGAGTAAAATCGATTGAGTAAGATCGATTGCAAAAAATCAGTTATGAGAGGAATGTACGTGATCGACGGGAACTTTATCCTTGCCGTCGTTGTCTCATACTGAGACACCCTTCTACAGGAGTACTCAATGCTATGGATTTTGACCACCCTTCTAGGCTGTTCACGAGAAGATTACTATGCAGATCGATCTCTATACGACAATATCCGTGAAGTCTATGAAGATTGTGAAGAAGGGAAGATTGCATTCTTAAAGCGTAAAGCCAACATTCAAACCTTGTTTACCGATTGTGGTTCAAACAACATTTACAATTACAATTGGTCTCCTGATGGACGACTGTTCTATTTTCAGCTGTTCACCAACAACTTCATCATGAATCCTGAAAATCAAGGTGTTGATCAACTCCCCATCGGTAAGCCGATTGAGCGAGGCGTATGGCTACACGAAACGGCTCTCGTAGTACCCATTGTGGAAAGTGATGATGGTCCACCTATGCTGAGTGTATACCTGACTGCTGGGATGATACAAAACTATGAGATCCCAGGCTCCAAGCCCGCAGACCTTCAAGTCTATAAAGATAAAACGATGCTGCTCACAATGATCGATGACTCTGGAAAAAGACGTCCGTACTTCTTTACAGAGGCAGATGGATTTACAAGAGCCTTTGAGTTCGTCGAAGAAGTATTGAACATCAATGTAGCGGCAAGTCCCAACCTACTTGCCTATACAGATTCCACCGGCACACATCTAACAGACCTATCTGGTAGCATCATTGCAGACTTTCCCGATGCCAAACGTGCCGTACCACATCCGGATGGCAAATACGTAGCCATCGAAACAAATGGTGCACCTCTCCCACCCATTGACCTTGGAGATGGAAAGTACAAAGACCCTGAGGTTCGAAAGAGAGAAGAAAAACGGCGTCAACAAAAGATCGACAGTCTACCGGATTGGGTACCCAAAGAGATCATTCCACCAGAGATCAATATTTACAATGTAGAAGCCAAACGGCGCTATCGCATCAAAAACTTTTTTGGTGAACGGTTCGAATGGTATCCCAATCAAAAATATTTCTGTTCATTCTTCATCAAAGGAATCGAAGGACAACTGATTCAACAAAATATTGCGCTCACAGATATTGGAGTGGCACTGTTGATGGCAGACAACGACAACTTCCCTTCTAGTATTGAACTGTGGACACCTATTGAGAAGAAGGAATCTGTATCGACAGAATGACCAGACTTTACCAAAGTACAAGTCACTAAGACAAAGAAAGGAGAGCCATGGCTCTCCTTTCTCCTGATTACACCATCCCACATGGGTGCTCTACATCAGCGAATGATCACCTTGTTACAAGTCGTGATCTTTTTCTCAGGCTTGCCTTCACACTGAATATTGTGCGTTGTCATGACAACCTCAGCTGCCCCCCGTTTCGTAGCGCTTTTGTAGTGCTTGGTGAATGAATATCGATTTTCCTTCTTCTTATCGACTTCCACAACTTCCGGAGTCAGTCCAGACTTCACCTTCTTGTAGTTGTAGAATACATCGTATGTATATGTACACCCTTCCTCAGCGTAACGAAGGGGCTCATGTAACACCCAGTATGTAACTTTGGTATCTGGAGCATGCTTACCGATTGGTTGCACTTCTTCTGGTTTCTCAGGAAAGGTCTCTGAGGTGGTGTCGAAAAGTTGTGGCGTTTCACAATCTTCCCATTGCAAGTCTCCAAGTTCATTCTTCACAAATGGATTGTTACCGTTTGGATTGGAATCTTCTTGGCGCTTTTTGTCCACGTACGCAACGTAGTGATCGATCACATTTAAACGACACTTATTCTCATCAATGCTGATATAAATCAGTCCTTGCAACTTGTTGTTGAGTGTATTGAACTGTCTCTTGTATCCAGTAAAGTTGTCACTCTCTTTCCCTGCCTTGAAGAGTTTTGTACCTTCTTCAATTCCCTTCTGAACCTTTTCAGAGTCTTGAAGCGTATCATCAATCTGATTCAAGGTCTTCATATTGCACTTGCGGTTACTGCTCATCAACGTCTGGCACCACTTTGCAACCTCTCCTTCAGTGCGACAGGTCACTTGATCACCCTTTTCATTCTTTTCACAGTTGTAGTCGTACATATCAGACAAAGAACCCACTGTATACTTGGCACTCAATTTTCCATCTGTACTCACAAACTTCAAGCGACTCTTTGGATCTGGTTCAGGATCTTGACCGTTGATCTCTCGGAGAAACAACCACTCGGAATCTGTAAGTTGATCCAATGACAAATCACATTGTACGACTTCCGTTTCTGGCGCCGCTTTTTCTTGCTCTCCACAAGCCATCACGCCAACGATAACGATGGGCATGCACAACATGGAACGTTGAAGGAAATTTCGCATCATGGGTACCTCAAAACAATAAAATGAATAGTTTGTATAAGATACTATAATTAATCAGACCAAATATCTCACCTTTCCAATGACGAAAACTCTATTTATGACAATTTGTTGATGTTTTTATTTCTACAATCACGACAGTCCAACCATCAACCGGTCAAATCCGATACAAGGAATCTCTTTGTAGCGTTTGTTATCCATTATTGATGGCCAACAAATCTGTCGTATCCACCATCACCATGAATTAAGAAAATTGTAGACAACAGGAGACCTCATGTCTAGACTGATCTTTGCGACTTCAAACCCTCACAAAGTAGAAGAGATCAAGCAGTTTTTCTCTGACACTTCATACGAGATTCAATCTCTTCTTGACTTTCCAAACATTCCAGAAGCCCCTGAGCCCTATGACACATTCCATGAAAATGCTGCCTCCAAGGCTCATTTTGTTCACCCTTATACAGGTGGAATGGTCATCGCAGATGATTCAGGACTGGTCGTCGACGCCTTAGATGGTCGCCCTGGGGTCTTTTCGAAACGGTATAGCAATGAAGGGACAGCACAGAGCAACAATACAAAATTGCTCAGTGAACTGAACGAGACAAAGGAGCGTTCAGCCAGGTTCAAATGTGTCTTTGCGATCTTCGATGGTCAAAGTACTGAATATATAGAAGGTACATGCGAAGGAGACATCAGTACAACACTGTCCGGTAAAGGTGGGTTCGGTTACGACCCGTTGTTTCTTCCAAAAGAGTTCCCAGGAAAATCAATGGCAGAACTAACGATGGATGAAAAGAACACCATTTCACATAGAGGTCGTACATTGCAGCAGTTCAAACGTTGGTTGACAGATACATCCACAAGCTGAAAACTAGTACAATAGCTCTTGAATGTATTCAAATAGAAGATCGTTTGAGAGGTTCAATTTCTCTGCCGCAACTTGAAGTATCGCAATTTCGCCTGGATTCACAGTACCTGTTGATGCGGCGGCACCAAAACACAATCCTATCACTTGCAGTTTCTCATCTTGAGACAGTTCCATCGGTAAAGTCGTTAACGCTTCTTCCAGGAGCGGAGGAAATGTTTGAGGATCGGTCAAGTCCAAAGCGTGTAATACATTACTCGGGAAATGCTCTTGAACGTAGGCCAATTCTTCAGGTTCAGCAATTTCATCGGCCCAAATGATCTTTTGTATAAAAAACATGGAGAAAACATATTTCAACCGATGTTTTCGAAGTTCTTCAATACTATTTTGAGAATACGTCATACTTATTTTTATCGTCTTAAAGTGAAAGATACCAATTGTTGTCCGAACAAAAGACAGAGTTGCGTTCGGAAGGTTAGAATCAAACTAAGCATTCGTCAACATCCACATGAGGACACCAATGAAATACTTCTCAACACCAATTGTCATAGTAGATGTCGAAACGACCGGTTTTGGACCCACTTCGGAGGTCATTGAGATTGGAGCGGTATGCTTGGATGAATATGGAAGGGTTCGCTCCGAGTTTGGTGCCCTAATTCAAAATCAAAATGAACTCGATGACAACGCACACAAAGCGCTGGCCATCAATAACATTACAGAAAGTCAACTCAACAATGCTGCGTCAAAGTCAACCATCCGAGCCAAATTTGTCGACTGGTGGAATGCACTTCCTAAGGACACCGGTATTACTGCCGTCGCCTTCAATCAACGTTTTGACAGTCGTCGCCTCAATGAAATCGGAATCCATCTCCCGTGGGGCAAATGTCTAATGGAAATGACAAAACAAGTGATGATCAAGCACGGACAAACCCCTATGACCAGTTCCGGACGCAGGAAAGGCCAAGTCTCCCTAAAAGATGCTTGCGGTTTTTTGGGATTGGAATATCCAGAAAATGCACACAGAGCCTTAGAAGACTGCCGGATCACAGCACAAGTGGCGTGTAAGATATCAGGATTCTGGGGTACCGAAAGCAATTTGTAAACTCAGCAGTACGTCACGGTCAGCATCGGATATATCCCTCATCTGGGTTTTCATTGGGAAGTACACTCAAAATGCGTTACAATTCGCGACAACCACCTTCTTGATAACACCGATTGTTTGCAACCTCTTGAATGTCTTCTACAGAGAATCCAGCACCCCAACAAAATGTCAATTACCGTGCCCAAAATCTCAATGGAGCATTGTGGGATCGTCGTGCCTTTTCCGATGGAGACTTCAGTCAGATTCAGGCCAATGAGAGTCGATTCAATCAAGTTTCTTTTGACAAATCTATCTTCCATGCCGCCATTGTGCGGAATGCACTGTGGAGAGACACTCGTTTTGCCT
The DNA here is from genome assembly GCA_937911635.1 of uncultured Pseudomonadota bacterium. GTDB lineage: Bacteria > Myxococcota_A > UBA796 > UBA796 > UBA796 > CAJWHX01. Next base: position 10,702 of record CALDQI010000447.1, read on the forward strand.
CCTGTGCAGGTCGATTTATGGAAATGGAAAATACTGATTTGGGTGGTTCCGATTTCCAAGAGTGTAGATTTGAAGACAGTAGTTTTTATGAAGTCAACTTTGATGACAGTCAATGGATAGACTGCAGTGCAAATGGATGTGACTTTCGATACTCTTCATTCAAGAATGCTTCCTTACAAAACATTAATTTCAGCAATTGTGACCTAGCATATGTAGACTTTACAGGATGTAGTTTCGAGAATGTGAACGCATACAATGCGCGCATAACCAATTCCATTGGTTTAAGTGATGCACAACGAGATCAGCTCCTCGCGAGCGGTGCCTATGAGGGATTGCCTCCTGCCATCAACAAACTTCGAAAACGAAGCCTCTCCTTCCAACGATACGTACAGTCTCGCTTGAGCAGCCTCCGGGAGAAGGTCAAACCCACGACGTGGGTGGATACACAAGGCCTTGTACAAAAGGCTCAGGATACTTTTCAAGAATGGCGCGAAGAACGTCGCCGGCAACAGGAAGAACTGCAGCGACAGGAAGATGAGTGGCGCAAAGAACAAGAGGCCCGAAGATTAAAGAGCATTGAAGATCGAAAAATCCGAGAAGACCGAAGACGTCAAGAAAAAGAAGCGCAACAGGTGGAACGCGAGCGCCTTCAAGAACGTCGACGTCAAGAGCAGGATATTCAAGATCTTCTACAATCGCAACAATCCGAACGACATCAACTGCAAAAGGAAATCGAGCAGTTCTTCGGAAGCTTAGAACAACGCGAAACAGAACCAGAATACATCGAGGCCATTGGTAACCAAGCCAATATGCTTTATCAGGATACGGAAGATTCCCTCAAATTAGAAGAGATTCTTCGACAGCAACTGAAGCATTCTCCTTTGGATACTGATCTACAGCAACAACTGACCAGTCAGACCAATCAAACACAGCAGTTAGCAGCAGAAGCACTCGACGCTCAGCAGCGATACTTCAAAGCGCTTCAAGAATGGAAGCGAAAGGAACATGCTCTATTAAAAAGACTCCAGCAAGACGCGTTGTCACGGAGTACCCAAATACTGCTTGAAAACAAGTCTCAATTTACCGTCGATTCTGATGCATTCAAACAACAAATATTAACGATTGAGACTCAAAGCCATCGTGATTTATTGCGGGCACAGTTGGAAGATGAACAAAAAGCCATTCGTATCGAGCGCGAGGAACTTGAGAATGCCGTATCACTCGAGCAATCTGAGCCCGAGGCAAATACCGAGATAGAGACCGAACAAATACAAGATCTCCTTCCTGCCCTAACGCCAGATACCAAACCCGATCCCCTCTTGTCTAGCGAAGGATTGACAGATCTACATCACGCAATCGAAGAACAGTCGATAACTACGAAATTAGACGTCAGTACAGCAGACATAGCTGAGCCAGTCTCACAAGAAGCTACCGAACCCTTTTCCTCTGACGAGGAAATCGTCGAAAGTTCTGAAGAATTGGTCTCCATCAATGAGCCTGTGGAAACACCGCATACGGAAGAGTACCAAAGTTTGTTTTCTCGAGTCACAGAGTGGTTTGCAACCAATACTGAGGTGACTGCAGAGGGTTCTGAAACGATTGAAGAAACTCAGGATCCGTTAACCGAACTGACTCAACGAATTGAAACCCAGTACGAACAAGAGTTAACGCGCATCGAAGAGCACATCGGTTCAGAGACCTTGCAACCGAGTCTTCTGGATTCACTCAAAGAAATACAACAAACGTCCATCCAGGAAATCCTCGATGCCAATACCGAGGTCACATTTTTGTCTGAAGAGGCCATTCAAAATCTTCAATCTGATCTTATTACCACCTCATTGTTGTCATTCAAAGAACAGTTGGAAACAGAGCGTGTACTGGCAGACAAAAAGGCGGCACTGGCCAAGCAAAGAGAACTTGAGCAGAAACGTCTTGAGGAAGAACGAGAGAATGTAAAAAGACAACAAAAGGAACTCGAAGAACTAAAAAAGTCAGAGAGAGCCGCACTCGTTCGGCAAAGACAACTTGAACTCGAAACGCAACACAAGAAACAACTCCAATCCATCATTGAGAGTCGATATGCACAGTTCGAAAAATCAATAACCCAAAGTCCTGAAGAAGAGGCTGAGTCCTTCGGTAGTGTTGAAGAGCTCGAAATCGCAACAACACAACTCCAGCAACTTCAAGGTCTTTCTTTCAATAAGACGGTGCAAACGTTCATTGAATCTGAAGCCCAAAAGCAACGTAAAGAACTCGAAGAAAAGATAAAGCAAGAGGAACTTCAACGACAGCGCGAACTCGACGCACAGGCAGTCGCACAGAAAAAATTAGACCGAGACGAAGAACGAAAGCGCAAAGAGGCACACCGTGCGTTCTTAAAGAAACAGACCGAAGAGGCTAAGGCTGCGGCGCGAATAGCAGAAATCGAACGTCGAGAACAAATTGAAAAGGAAAAAGCTGCTAGAGAGGCCGCTGAGCAAGAACGCCAAGAACGACTCGCAAAAGAAAAAGCGGAAACTCGTGCCGCAGAATCAGAACGGCGGAAACAAATCGCCAAAGAAAAGGAAGCCGAGCGGCTTGCCGCGATTACACGTAAAGAGTTGCTAGCCAAAGAGAAGTCAGAAGCACGAGCTTTCGAACGTGAACAAGTCGCAAAAGAAAAAGCGGAGGCACGTGCCGCAAACCTGGCTGAAAAGGCGAAAAGACAAGAACAACTCAACAAAGAAAAGGCCGAAAGACAACGCCTACAGGAAGAAAAGAAGAAACTTGTCGAGTCAGAAAAGGAGAGAAAGAGACAGGCGCGGCTTGAACAAAAGAGAATCGATGAGGAACAAAAACGACAGGAGGAAGACCGTCGAAAACAAGAACGTGAGTTGAAAAGACTCGAGGCTCTGGAGAAGGAACAGCAGGCAACCATTGAAAGAAAACGCGAAAGACTTTCCTTCTTAAAAGATCAACTTCTTGAAGAGGCACGGCGACAAGAATATCAAGAACTCTCCGCACAAATCGAAGCAGATATTGAAGTGCAGCAGTCACAAGCACTCGAACGACAACGCAAACAAGAAATATTTTTAAATCAAGTCCGAGCTGAACAGAAACGTAGAGCCAATGATCCCTTATTGCTAGAACAGGAGCGGCAGCAAGATTTGCTGTTGCGTAAGCAAGAACGCCTCCAACGTTTACAAGAACGCGAACGAGAAGTTCAGAATGCGTTGTTGCAACTTCAAACAGATTATGAAAGTGAAAAGATATCTGCACCAACTGAAGATCTCGCCATTCAGATTCAAAGTCCAATGCAGCAACGATGGTACCGATTCACCGATGTCGTGTCCTCACAATCTCCAACTTTGGCACAATCTCTGGACACCTTCAAGGAACAACTAGAAGAGTTGTATATCTCTAGACAAGCCCAAGCGCGATTTTCAAGAGAGCAACAAAAGCAACTTGCAGCCAGTGCTCTAGAAGAAAAAAGGCGATTGGAGCACCAAGAGAGACTCAACCGCCTAGCGGAAATTCGTAGTAAGGAAGAGCGACGAGAAGCTCGGATACTCGATGAAGCAGAGCAACGAGCAAGAAAAGAAGCTAAGGCGGATAGACAAGAACGCCGATTGGCTATGGAACACACTGAACGACATCAGTTGCATCGAATCGAAGCAATGAACTTCACCGCTGCCATCTCCCTGGTCGATCAAGATCTTAGGGGGGAAAACCATATCGCGGCCGAATGGATGAAGACCAATGCTCAACGGTGTCTACTGAGCGGTATCAGACTTGAGGCCGCAAATTTAATTGAGGCGGATCTTTCCTTGGCTTTACTGGACTATGCCAATTTAAAAGGAGCCACGTTGGATGGGGCAACCTTACACAAAAGCAATTTGGAAGGGGCCAATCTACAACAC
>CALDQI010000448.1:0-4942 GCA_937911635.1 uncultured Pseudomonadota bacterium
AAGGCTTTGAGGCCCGCTTCATGCATCAATGGGGCGTATTGCTGAAGTTCCGATAAAAAGGTTCGGGCCTTAAAACAAAACATTCCTGAGTTCCAAACGAAATTTCCAGAGGCTAGATACGCCTCAGCAGTCTGCAGATCGGGTTTTTCTCTGAATTGAATGACATTTCCTTCATTGTGCTCAATATACCCAAACCCAGTCTCCGGATGGGTCGGTTCAATACCGAATGTGACAATGAAGTCTTGTTTCGCAAGTTCAACGGCAGACTGAACAACCTGTTCGAATACAGCCGTCTTAGTAATGACGTGATCGGATGTCGTTACGATGATGATGTCATCAGGGTCAACCATCAACGCCCCCAACCCGAGTGCAGGAGCCGTATTTCTACCCACCGGTTCCAATAAGTAACGACCGTTCGCACCCTCTGACTCTAGTTGTCCCTTGGCAAGATGCGACATCTCAACATTGGAGATCACCAATATCTCATCGCATATTTGAATGTTCCGACGAATGGTATCTTGAAACAACGAGCGGCCGTTGAATAAGGGAATGAATTGCTTGGGCATCTTTTGTCTAGACAAGGGCCAAAGCCTTGTTCCGGCTCCGCCACACAATACAAAATTGATTACGCGTGACACTATTCCTCCATTGCTAACAGCTCATGGAATGAACCATGAAATTTATTGCTACTATATCGAATGAGTAGAAAAAATGTTATAAAATCTACACCTTTTATGATGATTAGACCTCCGACACCTCAAACAAAGACTGTTTCCCATCCATGAATATCCTCCTACTATCAGCATATCATGCACAATCTCATGCGAGATGGTGCCGAGGGCTTGTTCAGAGCGCCCCGCATGCTACATGGACTGTGCTGTCTCTTCCAGGTAGACGATTCTCATGGCGATACCCTGGGAATGCATATTCTTGGTTCATGACGGAGAGAGAAACCCTTCAGCAAGAGTATGACCTAATTGTTGCAACATCGATGGTAAACATTGCGGTTTTAAAGGGACTCTGTCCGAATTTGGCCAATACCAAAACGGTGATCTATTGTCACGAGAATCAATTTGCCTATCCCCTACAGCATGAGATTGTGCAAAGAGACTGGCTCTATTTTGCCATTCAGAATCTCTACACGGTCCTGACAGCTGACATCGTGTTGTTTAACAGTCAGTACAATCAGACCACTCTGCTACAAGGTATTCGTGGGTTGTTAAAAAAAATGCCCGATTTTGCACCCAGATCTTGTATCACGGAGATCGAAGAGAAGAGCCACGTGCTACCTGTTCCGATTGAAGACAGCCTATTTTATACTCGAGATGCTTCTCTCTCAGGCAATAAAAAACTGCACTTGGTTTGGAACCATCGATGGGAATACGATAAAGGACCTGAGATTTTATTGGAAACCCTCTCCCAGTTAAAAAAACAGGACTGTTCATTTACCCTATCACTAGTTGGACAGCAGTTTTCTAGAAGACCAGAGGCTTTTGATATTATCTCTAGAGATTTCCAATCTGAGTTGGCGAATTTCGGCTATCTAGAATCTAAAGAGGCCTACATTAACGTGTTGCAGCAAGCCGATTGTGTCTTGTCAACGGCTCATCACGACTTTCAAGGATTGGCAATGATGGATGCAATCGCATCTGGATGCGTTCCATTTGCTCCGCGCAGACTTGCCTATCCAGAATACATCCCTTCAAAGAACCTGTATGCTCCGGCTGAAACGACTGAACAGGAGGGGCTACATCTCGCACAGCGAATTCTAGAGTATTCGGAAACCCCTTCAAAATGGGGACCCGTAGATGTATCTACCCACTCTGAATCCATTCTGTGGCCACAGTATCATTCAATGTTGGGTATTCAACAGCGTTAACCAGTATTCTTCGCCAATGTAGTGCAAAATCGATGAATGTGCTCTACAGCCAGCTGTAAATTGCCTTCGGTTGTCGCGTCAGATTTCTTTCTGGCTTTAAAACTGTGCTCCCCATCCGGAATCCAATGCAGCTCAGCACCACTCGGCAGCCATTTATTTGGGAATTCCTCCTTCTTTCCAAACGGGTCGCGCTCCCCTTGAAGAACCATAAATGGTTTCTGAATGGATTGAAGATGTTCAATTCGAAGCGAACCCGGTTTCCCAGGAGGATGAAATGGATAGCCCAATGCAACGCGACCAACAGCCGTGGATTCTTCTAAAATCGTCGTTGCAACACGACCTCCCATTGATTTCCCAGCCAATACAACAGGTCCAGAGCATTCTTTCACAACCTCTAGGAATGCCGCCTGCAATTTGGGTAATGCATTGGGGGGAGACTTCTTTCCACGCTCTCTAGATTTTATCATGTATGGAAACTCAAACCGTTTAACCCGCCAGCCTAGTTCACCTAAGCCTTCAGCAATGGTATTCATAAACGGCGTCTCCATTCCAGCACCAGCACCATGAGCCAAAAGAACCGTCAGTGTAGAGTTCACTGGTCCGTTTTCAACAATCGCCATTCGCATCTCCCAAGTTCAGGTTATCAATTGGATATGTCAACGTAAGGATATCTCAATAAATGTTCAAGAAATTCCTATTCTCAATCGTACCCGTTGGGACTGTGCTGATCATTGGATTTGGGGCAGCAGAGTATACACTAAGACAAAAGCATACCAGCTGGGATCCACACGGACTAGACTCAAGTCCTCGCGGTCACAGAGAGTGCTATCGGCTAGATATCAATACAGGGTACGAGCCCATTCCAAATAAATGTGGCCGAGATGACAAAGGATTCTACCGGACATGGGAAGGAGCGTCAAAGTCAGACGCCTATAAAATGCTTGTCTTTGGGGACTCGATAGCGGACCAGCATCTATGGGTTCAGGAAACCACTGAGCAACTCGCACACACCTGGGATTCATCCGTAGAGACCAAAAATGCAGGTACACCAGGATTTGACACATGCTCAGAATTGCAGATGTTCAGAGACAAAGGGTTGGATGAAGATTTTGATCACCTATTGCTTCAATTCTGCCCCAACGATTTGGCGTCAACTGCAACAATCGTTGCCTTACCAGACAACCGTGTTCGATTTTTTATTGGATTTGAATATGTTGAATTTCCCAGATGGGCCTTATCATCCCGTGTTCTGACATGGCTGAGTATTCAAACACTGCATCGTCACCAGCAATCAATCGGAAACAGAGCGTCCGTTGAGCCCGTTGAGCATTGTATCCGAGAGTTCAAAGAACTAACCACCCAAAAGAATGCGCGGTTTTCAGTAATCCTGTTTCCAAGTTTTATCGATAGTCTTGAGTCCAATGAAATCATTCTGACAGTCAGAGGAAAACACTTCAACACCAAGAGAGCCGAAGAACTAAGTCGAGATCTCCTAGATGATCTAGATATTGAGTACATTGAAGTCCGAGACATCTTTCATGAACAAGATCTCTCCTTAGAATCCCATCGCAATGTTCCAAAGGACCTATGGCACCCCAATAACTATGGCCAAAAGGTCATCGGACAGGCACTCGGAACTTGGATAGCACACACTTACCCCCTCCAAAAGCAATGAACACTTGGTTTCTCTTATTGGCATGCGAAACTCAGGAACCAACAGAGTTTGGTCCCATGATGAAAATAGAAAAGGATAATGGTCAATACTTTTTCGTGGATATCTATGAATTTCCAAACCAAAAGGGCGTAAAACCAACTGCCGAAATGAGTCTGTCGGACGCGCAAACCAGCTGTGAAAGCCACGGTAAACGACTGTGTACCATGGAAGAATGGAAGCTGGCCTGTGGTACAACGAGATTCACATACGGGAACATATATGAAGAGAGCCGATGCCCAACCAATCAGCACAACTCTCAAGGACACACATCTCTAATGCACGGTAGAACAGCACAACTCGAAAGTGGCAGTCATCCAGAATGTCGAAGTCCGAAGGGGGTATTTGACATGAATGGAAATCTTGAAGAGTGGGTGCTTGATGATTGGAGAGGACTAGAAGGCAACTTAGCCGGTGGAGCATGGTATACACACTGGAAATATGCAGATTGCAGCGTACGGTACTCTAGAGAGCCAGACTATAGATTGGATAATGAACACCCTACAGACTCTGCTGGTGTACGATGTTGCTGGTCGGAATGGAGTCTAACAAAAGAGGATATCCAATCTGATGCGTCCAAGCACAGGGGCTCCAATCAAGACTCCCTCCCTTCCTACGATACAACAAATGAAGTCGAAGTTTCAGAGGGGTTCTGGATCGATAGATATGAATATCCAAACGTTAAAGGGTCTTTGCCCCGAGTGGGTGTAGATTGGTTTGAAGCTGATAAGTTATGTAAAGAAAATGGAAAATCGCTGTGTACTGTTCAACAATGGGAACAGGCTTGTACAAATGGTAAAGGTTCCCTTTATCCATACGGAAATGAACACGAAGTCAGACGCTGTAACGATGAGAGTGTTTCTCTCTTAGGCTCCGGAGACAAACAAGACTGCACGTCTCATCTCCAAATTTCGGATTTAACAGGAAATGTTTGGGAATGGACAAACAGTGACCTTACGGTGGCTGAACTTCAAATTGATTCGACAGTCCCTATTAAAGAGATTCGCGGTGGTTCCTTCGTATCGGACAGTCGTAAAGCGCAATGCATACCATCAGTGGGCTACCCCCTCACCTCAGCAGATATCAAAATGGACTCTTTGGGATTTCGATGCTGCAGAGCACCCGCACTACCAGAAACCCAACCGGTCACTCAGACTTTCGTACACGATTGTCCAAACGACATGCGCCCTCATCCAACAGGGTGTATCGATCAGTATGAGTACCCAAACAAAGAAAAGACCCAGCCGATTCACAGCATTGACTTATCCGAAGCGATGAACATATGTCTTACAGAAGGAAAACACCTGTGCACAGAAATCGAGTGGTCTAAGACCTGCAGTGGACAAAACACC